>JAZLJI010000119.1:0-3245 GCA_045617825.1 Lachnospiraceae bacterium | reverse complement strand
AATGGCGCAAAACAGGCAATCGTTCTTCATGATCGGTCTCCTTTCAGATAAATTGATTTTGTTCAGGGTCATATTGATAGCCTATCGCCGCAATACTCCGGCAAATACCGTCGTAGTCGACATCCATGACTGCACACAGCTCCGACAAGCTATCAAATTCATCCCGCAATTTTGTATTCACAACGCTCAGCAGCATCACAGGATCCTTTGGTAACATATCTCAGCCCAGTTTCTCCGTCACAAAGGATTCCACAGCACCCAGTGCCTCATCCGCCTTGCTGATATCACTGCCGCCGCCCATGGCGCTGTCGGGCTTACCGCCGCCACGGCCGCCAACAATAGGGGCAATGGCCTTGATGATGTCACCGGCCTTGGCGCCCTTTGCCATGGCGCCCTCGGTGCAGGTCACCATCAGGTTGACCTTGCCCTCCAGCGCGGAAGCCAGCACTACGACGCCCTCGCCCAGCTGATCTCTCAGCTTGTCGCCCATGTTCCGCAGGCCGTTCATGTCCAGACCCTCAGCCTTGGCGGCAATGAGCTTCACGCCCTTGACTTCCTTCACCTGATCCGCCACGTTGCCCATGGAGGCACCGGCGATCTTCGCCTTCAGCTTCTCATTTTCCTGAGACAGGCTCTTCACCTCGTCCTGCAGCTGGCCGATCTTCTTCTCCAGACCGTCGGGCGTCGTCTTCGCCGCGGCAGCCGCCTGCGCGAAGCTCTTCTCCACGCCGGCGTAGTAGGCCAGCACGTTCTTTCCGGTCAGTGCCTCGATACGTCTGGTACCGGCAGCCACACCGGCCTCGGACAGGATCTTGAAGCAGCCGATCAGGGCCGTATTGGCCACGTGGGTACCGCCGCAGAGCTCGATGGAATAATCCCCCATATTCACCACGCGGACGATCTCGCCGTATTTCTCGCCGAACAGCGCCATGGCGCCGGTCTTGCGGGCCTCCTCCTGGCTCATCAGATCGGTATGCACCGGATAAGCCGCCAGAATGGAATCATTGACCATCGCCTCGACCTTTTCCAGCTCTTCCTCCGTCATCGCCGCGAAATGGCTGAAGTCGAAGCGCAGCCGCTCGCTGTCCACGTAGGAACCGGCCTGCTCCACGTGGGAGCCCAGCACGGTGCGCAGAGCCTTCTGCAGCAGGTGAGTGCAGCTGTGGTTGCGGGCCGTCGCCATGCGCCGTTCCTCATCGTAGGACAGAGTCACTTCCTCGTCCTTCCGGAACATGCCGCTTTCCACGTAGCCCACGTGGCCGATCTTGCCGCCCTTCAGCTTGATCACATTCTCCACCACGAAGCGGGCGCCGTCCTGACCGGCGATCAGACCGGTATCGAACTGCTGGCCGCCGCTGGTGGCGTACAGCACGGTCCTGTCGGTGATCAGCGTGCCCTTGTCGCCCTCGGCCAGGCCCAGCACTACCTCGGTCTCGGAGGTCAGCGCGGTGATCTTCGCGTTCACGGTCTTCTCGGTGTAGCCGACAAATTCCGTGGTCAGGGCAGGATCCAGCTCGTCGTACACGGAAGCGTCCGCTCCCATGTAGTTGGTGCCCTTCCGGGCCGCTCTGGCGGTCTCCTTCTGCTTCTGCATGGCCGCGGCAAAGCCTTCCTCGTCCGCGGAGAAGCCCTTCTCCTCCAGGATCTCCTTGGTCAGATCCAGCGGGAAGCCGTAGGTGTCGTACAGGCGGAAGGCATCGCCGCCCGCCAGGACCTTTACGCCCTCGGCATTCATCTTATCCGTCATATCGGTCAGGATCGCCAGACCCTGGTCGATGGTGCGGTTAAACTTCTCTTCTTCGTCGGAGATCACCCCGAAGATCAGGGCCTGCTTCTCCTCCAGCTCGGGATAGCCGTCCTTGGAGGTCTCGATGACCTTGGCCGCCATGCGGGTCAGGAATTTGCCCTGGATGCCCAGCAGTCTGCCGTGACGGGCTGCCCGGCGCAGCAGTCTTCTGAGGACGTAGCCTCTGCCCTCGTTGGAGGGCATGATGCCGTCGGAGACCATGAAGGTCACGGAACGGATGTGGTCCACGATCACGCGGATGGAAACGTCCTTCTTGGCATCTTCCTTATATTTCACCCCGGCGATGGCGCAGACCTCTTCGTTCAGCGCCTTCATGGTGTCGATATCGAAGACCGTGTCCACGTCCTGGCAGACCACGGCCAGACGCTCCAGGCCCATGCCGGTATCGATGTTCTTATTGGCCAGCTCGACGTAGCCGCCCTTGCCGTCTCCGTTGAACTGGGTGAAGACGTTGTTCCAGACCTCCATGTAGCGGTCGCAGTCGCAGCCCACGGTGCAGCCGGGCTTGCCGCAACCGTATTTGGCGCCGCGGTCGTAGTAGATCTCGGAGCAGGGGCCGCAGGGACCGGCGCCGTGCTCCCAGAAGTTGTCCTCCTTGCCGAAGCGGAAGATCTTTTCCTTGGGCACGCCGATCTCCTTGTTCCAGATATCGAAGGCCTCGTCGTCATCCAGGAAAATGGACGGATAGAGACGGTCCGCCTCCAGGCCCACCACCTTGGTCAGGAATTCCCAGCTCCAGGCGATGGCTTCGTGCTTGAAGTAATCGCCGAAGCTGAAGTTGCCCAGCATCTCGAAGAAGGTCAGATGACGGGCGGTATGGCCGACGTTCTCGATATCGCCGGTACGCACGCACTTCTGGCAGGTCGCCATGCGGCGGTTCGGAGGGACCTCCTGACCGGTGAAATAGGGCTTTAACGGAGCCATGCCTGCCGGGATCAGCAGCACGCTTTTATCGTTATGGGGGACCAGCGAATAGCTTCCCCGCGCCAGATGTCCCTGAGAAGCAAAATAATCCAGATACATTTTCCGCAGCTCATTGACGCCGTATTTCTTCATAAATAAAACCTCCAAATGCTTGACTGCACTTTTGTAAAAAAAGAAGCTCCCTGCCGGATTCGAACCGGCGACCTACGCATTACGAATGCGTCGCTCTACCAGCTGAGCCAAGGAAGCTTGTCGTTTGCGACCTTTGTATATTAGTATATCTTTTTTCTTTTGTCAAATGTTTTTTGGAAAATCTGCAAAAAATTCCCTAAATTTCCCCTTGACATTTGCGGAGGGCCGTTGTATAGTACGTTTTGCGCTTAAGCGTATGGCGAGATAGCTCAGTTGGCTAGAGCATGCGGTTCATACCCGCAGTGTCGAGGGTTCGAATCCCCCTCTCGCTACGAAAAAGAGCAGTTGCCTGGGGCAGCTGCTTTTTTATTGTCATACGGGC
>JAZLJI010000118.1:0-25961 GCA_045617825.1 Lachnospiraceae bacterium | reverse complement strand
TGACCGCTGACGTTCACGGCGCCCAGAGAGAATCCGCCGAAGCCGAAGCTCGGAGCGGCGGGCACGTAGCCGGGCATCACGCCGAACGCGGCCTGCTGAGGCGCGTAGACGGTCTTGGGAGCCTCGGCCTTAGGGGCTTCGGTCTTGGGCTGCGCGGCAGCCTTCTTCTCCTCTTCGGCCTTCTTCGCGGCTTCGGCCTTCTTGGGGAAGCCGGCCTTTCTTTCCTTGAAGAAGTCCATGGCGACCTGAGGGAACAGGGCGTAGGTCAGCACGTCCTCGTCCTGGATGCTGTATTCCTTGATTTCCTCCCGCAGCTTCGGCAGCTCGTCGGGGATCAGATCGGCAGGGCGGCAGCTGATGATCTCGGCGTTCTCGCCCAGGACCTTCTTCTGGACCTCGGGGTTGAAGGGCTTGACCGTCTGGCCGTATTCGCCGCGCAGCAGAGCCTTGGTCTCCTTGGTGGCGACCTTATAGCGCTCGCCGAACAGCACGTTCATCACGGCCTGGGTACCGACGATCTGGCTGGAGGGGGTCACCAGAGGCGGCATACCCATATCCTCACGCACTCTCGGTACTTCGTTCAGCACGTCGTAGAATTTGTCTTCCTTGCCCTGATCCTTCAGCTGGCTGACCAGGTTGCTCAGCATGCCGCCGGGCACCTGATACTTCAGGGTGTTGATATCCACGCCCAGGACCTTGGGATTCATCAGGCCGCTCTTCAGGGATTCTTCACGCAGCGGGCGGAAGTAATCGGCCAGCTCCAGCAGCAGCGCTTCATCCAGCTGAGGATCGAAGGGCGTGCCCTTGAAGGTACGGGCCATGACCTCGGTGGCGGGCTGGCTGGTGCCCAGAGCGAAGGGGCTGAGGGCGGTATCCACGATATCGCAGCCGGCCTCGATGGCGCGCATATAGCTCATGGAAGCCACGCCGCTGGTATAATGGGTATGCAGCTGGATCGGGATCTTGACGCTCTTCTTCAGGGCCTTGATCAGCTTTTCCGCTTCATAGGGGATCAGCAGGCCGGCCATATCCTTCACGCAGATGGAATCGGCGCCCATGTCTTCCATGGTCTTGGCCAGCTTGCAGAAGTATTCCTCGGTATAGGGCTCGCCCAGGGTGTAGGAAATGGCGGTCTGCACGTGGCCGTTGTATTTCTTGGTCGCTTTCACGGCCGTCTCCAGGTTTCTGGGGTCGTTCAGAGCATCGAAAATACGGATGATATCGATACCGTTGTCCAGAGACTTTTCCACGAAATAGCTGACCACGTCGTCGGCGTAGTGCCGGTAGCCCAGAATATTCTGCGCGCGGAAAAGCATCTGCAGCTTGGTATGCTTAAAACCGTCTCTCAGCTTTCTGAGTCTTTCCCAGGGATCCTCTCCCAGGAAGCGCAGGGAAGCATCGAAGGTCGCTCCGCCCCAGCACTCTACGGAATAGTAGCCGACCTTATCCATCTTTTCGATGACAGGCAGCATCTGCTCCGTGGTCATACGGGTAGCGATCAGGGACTGATGTCCGTCTCTCAGAACAGTTTCGGTAATTTTTACGGGTTGCTTTGTCATAACATCCTCCAACCAGCCATATTACATGCGGCTTATATTAGGAATATACAACAAAACCAGAGAGCTTGTAAAGAGCTCTCTGGTCAATATTCGGTTTTTCTCTGTATTTTTCAGCGTTATAACCAAAAACGAATAGATTTCCGCCTGAAAAGCCGGGGTTCCGGCTGTTCCGCGCGAGGTCTCAGCCTGTCCGGATCAGAACACGCCGTAGATGGCCATGAATACGCCGGCCGCCACAGCGGTGCCGATAACACCGGCCACGTTGGGCCCCATCGCGTGCATCAGCAGGAAGTTGGTAGGATCATCCTTGGCACCGACCTTCTGAGAAACACGGGCAGCCATAGGCACGGCGGATACGCCGGCAGAGCCGATCAGCGGATTGATCTTGCCGTGGGTGAGCCTGCACATCAGGTTGCCCAGCAGCACGCCGCCGAAGGTACCGAAGGCAAATGCCGCCAGACCCAGAATAACGATCTTCGCCGTATTCCAGTTCAGGAAGGCCTCGGCACTGGTGGTCGCGCCCACGGAGGTGGCCAGCAGGATCACGACGATGTACATCAGCGCGTTGGAGGCAGTCTCCTGCAGCTGACGGGTCACGCCGCATTCACGGAACAGGTTGCCCAGCATCAGCATACCGATCAGCGGAGCGGTAGACGGAAGCAACATGGCAACGATGATGGTGATCACGATGGGGAACAGGATCCGTTCCAGCTTGGACACGGGCCTCAGCTGCCCCATCTTGATCTTCCGGTCTTCCTTCTTGGTGAAGGCTCTCATGATGGGAGGCTGGATCAGCGGGACCAGAGACATGTAGGAATATGCCGCCACGGCGATGGGGCCCATCAGCTGATACTGTCCCAGCTTGGAGGCCAGGAAGATGGAGGTAGGGCCGTCGGCGCCGCCGATGATGGAGATGGCAGCGGCCTGTTCGCCGGTAAAGCCCAGCAGGACCGCGGCGAAGTAGGCGACGTAAATGCCCAGCTGAGCGGCAGCGCCCAGCAGGAAGCTGATGGGATTCGCGATCAGCGGTGCGAAGTCGGTCATGGCGCCCACGCCCATGAAGATCAGGCAAGGCAGGATGGCCCATTCGTCCATCATATAGAAATAATACAGCAGACCGCCGGCGTTCTTCTTGGTGGTGCATTTGCCGGCTTCCAGAGCGGTCTTCAGCGCCTGAACGCGGATCTCCAGCTCTGCTTCGTTCTCCTTGCTGACCGTGATCACGATCTGGTCAACGCCGGAAGCATCGGTAATGACGTATTTCCCGCCGATAACGGCGGTCTTGCCGTCCTCCAGGCAGGCGTTCCAGGCTGCCAGCAGGTTGTCGCCGTCGTACTCCACAGTCGCGATCTCCTCGCACTGAGGGTCCAGATACGTTACCGTAGGCTTGGCCATGATCTGCGGGTAAATGTTCACCAGCAGCATGCCGAAGGCGATGGGCGTCAGCAGCAGCGGCTCAAAGCCCTTCGCGATCGCCAGAAAGAGGAAGAAGCAGGCGACCAGGATCATCACGTAATTGCCCCAGGTCAGTGAGGCAAATGCCGTTTGATGAAGCAGATTGTCTAAAGTAATTCCGATATTACCCATAATATTCGGCCCTCCGGGAGTCTCAGCTCAGCGAAGCAAGTACATCGCCAACTTCTACGGAGTCGCCTTCCTTAACATTGATCGCCGCAACGGTGCCGGCCTGAGGAGCCACAACGGGGATCTCCATCTTCATGGATTCCATGATCACGATCTCGTCACCGGCTTCCACCGTATCACCGACCTTGGCAACGACCTTGAAGATCTTGCCGATGACCTGAGCCTCTACGCTGACGGAGCCGGCAGCGGCAGCAGCCTTGGGGGCGGCGGGAGCGGCGGGAGCAGCAGGAGCAGCAGGGGCAGCGGGAGCAGCAGGAGCAGCCTTAGGGGCAACCGGAGCAAAACCGGTCATGGGAGCGCTCATCATGGGGGTGGAAGCAAAAGTGCCGAAGCCCGCGTTCTCGACCGTAACATCATAGGAAACACCGTTAACCGTAATCTTGTAATTGCTCATGAATTTATCCTCCTAAAATATAATAATGCTCACTTATTTGCTGCGGGTGATGGAAGTCACCACCGCATTGGGACCGCAATGCTGCGTTACCGCGCCGATGATCGCCGCGATCACCGCGCCGTCTTCACCGCCGATGCCCTCGGGCTTAGCGGGAGCGGCAGGCGCTTCGGGAGCCTTTTTCTCAGGCGCCGTTTTAGCGGCCGGCTTCTTCGCGGTCTTATCCAGTTTTCCGATAAACTTGAACAGGTAAATAACACCGCACAGAAAGAGCAGCGACAAAAAGACGATGCCGAAGCCGACGATCATATTGCCCAAGGCTTCGCCGATCGTGATGCCTGATCCTGCTGCCAATGCAATCAGAAAGTTCATACACGCTACCTCGTTCTAAAAATTAGCGCTTATTGCGCCTTATATAGTATATGGCAAGAATTGTCAGTTTACAAGTAAAAAAAGTAAATCACACTTTTCTATATTTTTCCCTGCATTAACTTACGAAAAGTAGGAATGGTATGAATACTATTGGATGTTATCATCCGTGAAGGGTTTTTGCTTCACTTTATAGAACTCCAGGATCGGCAGCAGGATCAATGCGGTAAGGCCCGCGGTAAGGCCGCCGTTATACAGCATGAAGCCGCCGTGCATGGCAGACGTCGAGGTGCAGAGGATCGCGTCGATGAAACCGGCAAGGATCCCGATGCCGCAGCCGTACCGGCCGGTAAAGGGGCAAAGGCCGGTGGCAAAGGCCATGCCGTTGATGTAGGGCTGGGAGGAGAGGCTCCAGCTCTGAGGCAGGCCGGTCAGAAGGCAGACGCCCTTCACCGCCATGAACAGCAGGTAGTACCCCAGAAGGATCGGCCATACGTTCCGGGGCGTCTGCCCGGAAGCGGAAAAGGTGATGGCGGCGATCACCACGCCGGCGGTCGGTCCGGTAAATCCGACGCCCTCGGTGAAGGAAATGGCCAGATTGATATACAGCAGGACGCAGAAGCCGTATAAGCCGATATTGATCAGCGTGGCGGGAAGGCCGCATTTGCCGGGGAAATCGTCCTGCCAGCCGTCGCAGCGCCAGACCGCGGCGTAGCTTTTGAAGCTCTTCCCGCCGGCCAGGAAGCCCCACAGCAGGCTCCCGGCAAAGGCGATCCCGAAGAACAGGCCCATGAACAGCTGGTAAGAGCAGCCCGCCGCGTCATACAGCGGATTGCGGAGAAGCGGTCCTACGGCGGAACCGATCCCCATGGTACGGTAGAAAAGGGCATAGGCCAGGATCCCGAAGAGGCCTATCGCCAGTCCGGCCTTGTACAGGTTGTAGCCCCGGTGCATGCGGGTGGTACCGGGCAGCAGCGCCGGGATCACGAATCCTGCGATCAGGCTGAAGCTCAGCGCCAGGACCAGGCCGCCCGGAGAAAGGCGGGCGCCTGCTTCCGCCTCCGCGCCGTAGCGGAACAGAAAATCGCTGATGAAGGGGCCCAGCGAGGTGGAAAACAGCGCCAGGTGCAGGACGTCCCTGACGGATACCCGCCGGAGCCTGCCCGCCAGCAGCATGCCCAGGAAGGGGAACCACAGGTTCACGATATTCAGCCCGTAAAAGCAGTGGGCGATGACCAGAAAATAGCCGGCCAGCAGCGTGGCGTTCATCCGGACCCGGGTCAGACTGAAGATCAGGCTGACCGCCGTCCCGCAAAGGGCCGCGTTCAGCAGGGCGGCGCCCAGACCGCCCACGCTGAAGTAGTCCGGGGTCTCATGGGCAGGCGACAGCAGGATCCTTTTCAGCTCTGTCCATAGGACCTTGCCCTCTCCGGTGTACAGACAGGCGAGCGGAACGGCCAGGATCAGCAGCAGGCTCCAGAACCAGCTGTAATACAGCAGCTGTTTTTCCTCTCGGCGTATGCGGTTTTCTCTTTGGTCCATCGTTTCTCTCCTCCGCCCGGCAGCCCAGGCTCCCAGTCTGTTTTGCGGCCGAAGGCGTTCGGCCGTTTCCGTATATGCGAAGTCCCGGGCAGGGGCCTTTTCGGCAGCTCTGTCCGGGACTTCATCTGCACTATAGATTTTCAGTCATCAAGCCATCTGCTTGGCAACTTCTTCGGCAAAATTCTCTTCGCGCTTCTCCATGCCTTCACCGGTCTCGAAGCGGACGAACTGCTTTACCTTCAGGCTGCAGCCGGCGGCCTTAGCGACCTGAGCCAGGTACTGGCCAACGCTCTGCTTGCCGTCTTCGGCCTTGACGTAGATCTGATCCATCAGGCAGAATTCCTTCATTTCCTTGGCGATACGGCCCTGGATCATGCCGGCGATGACCTTCTCGGGCTTGGAGGCTTCCTTGGGATCGTTCATGATCTGAGCCTTCAGGATCTCGGTCTCCTTCTCGATGAAGTCACCGGGGACCTCTTCGCGGCTGACGTACTGAGGACGCAGGGCAGCGATCTGCATAGCTACGTTCTTAAGAGCCTCGGCAACAGCCTCGTTCTCGGGAGCATCGGTAGCAGCCTCGACCAGAACGCCGATACGGCCGCCGCCGTGGATGTAGGATACTACGGTGCCTTCGGCAGCCTCGATCTTGGCGAAGCGGCGGATGGACAGCTTCTCACCGATCTTGCTGATCATTTCGGACAGCTCCTGCTCGACCGTCAGATCCTGATCCAGATCCCAGACTTCCTTCAGGAAGGCATCAACGTCGGCGGATTTGCTGGTCATCAGCTGATCGGCAACGGCGGCAACGTAAGCCTGGAAGGTGGCGTTCTTGGCAACGAAGTCGGTCTCGCTGTTTACTTCAACGATAACGGCCTTCTTGCCTTCGACCTTAGCGGTGACAAGGCCCTCGGCGGCAATGCGGCCGGCCTTCTTGGCGGCAGCAGCCAGGCCCTTCTCACGCAGGAACTCAACAGCCTTATCCATATCACCGTCGGTGGCAGTCAGGGCCTTCTTGCAGTCCATCATGCCGGCGCCGGTCATCTCTCGCAGATCTTTTACCTGAGCAGCAGTAATTGCCATGATTTATTCCTCCGTCTTCTCTTCTGCAGTCTCTTCTGCAGGGGCTTCTTCGGTCTCGGGAGCAGCTTCGGTCATCTGTTCGCCCTGGTTGGCTTCGATAACGGCATCCGCCATCTTGCCGACGATCAGCTTCACCGCACGGATAGCGTCATCGTTGCCGGGGATCACATAGTCCAGCTCTTCGGGGTCGCTGTTGGTATCGGCGATACCGATCAGCTGGATGCCCAGAGCGTGAGCTTCCTGAACGCAGATCTTTTCCTTCTTGGGGTCAACGACGAAGATCGCATCGGGGAGGCGCTTCATGCTCTTGATACCGCCGAGGTTCTTCTCCAGCTTGTCCCATTCCTTCTGCAGGGCAGCGACTTCCTTCTTAGGCAGCACTTCGAAGGTGCCGTCCTCGCTCATGCGCTCGATGTCGTGCAGGCGGGCAATACGGCCCTGAACGGTCTTGAAGTTGGTGAGCATACCGCCCAGCCATCTCTGGTTGACAAAATACATGCCGCAGCGCTCGGCCTCGGTCTGGATAGCATCCTGGGCCTGCTTCTTGGTGCCCACGAACAGGATGGTGCCGCCCTCAGCTACGATCTTGGAAACGGCGTTGTAGGCATCGTCGATCATACCGACGGTCTTCTGCAGATCGATGATATGGATGCCGTTTCTCTCGGTGTAGATGTAGGGAGCCATCTTAGGGTTCCAGCGACGGGTCTGATGACCGAAATGTACGCCGGCTTCAAGCAGCTGCTTCATGGAAATAACGCTCATTTTTTCTTCCTCCAAATGGTTTTTTCTTCCCCCTGCTTCAGCTCTCGAGGGACCGTTTCCGGCACCCCCCTCGAATATCCGCAAGGGTGTAAATTTAGCGCTCGATTATTTTAGCAGACCGAAAAAGAAAATGCAAGGCTTATTTTTCAAAAATCCCTGCATTTTCCCTTGATTTTATTCGTTTTTCGCGGCTTTCGGCCTCAGCTTCTTACTTCCGTACCAGAGCCCGCAGATAGTCCAGCCAGGCCTCCAGGCCCTCTCCGGTCCTGGCGCTGATCGGGAATATCTTCAGCTTCGGATTGCGCTTCAGGGCGTATTCCTTCACCTTCTCCAGGTCGAAGTCGAAATAGGGCAGCACGTCGGTCTTGTTGATGATCATGGCGTCGCAGACCTGGAACATCAGCGGGTATTTCAGCGGCTTGTCGTGGCCCTCGGGAACGGAAAGGATCATCACGTTCCGGGTGGCGCCGGTGTCGAATTCCGCCGGGCAGACCAGGTTGCCGATATTCTCCAGCACCACCAGATCCAGGCCCTCCGTGCCCAGCTCCTCCAGGCCCTGTCCGGTCATGGCCGCGTCCAGATGGCACATGCCGCCGGTGTGGAGCTGAATGGTCCTGACGCCCTCCTCGGCCATGGCCCGGGCGTCCACATCGGAATCGATGTCCGCTTCCATGATGCCGATGGCCATTTCCCGCTTAAGGGCGCGGACCGTGGCCTTAAGGGTCGTGGTCTTTCCGGCTCCGGGGGAGCTCATCAGGTTCACCAGCACGGTGCCCTCCTCCGCCAGCCGCTGTCTCAGCTGCTCGGCCCGGAGGTCGTTTCCCGCCAGCACGTTCTGTTTCACATCAATGATCCTGATCTCAGACAATGGTTTATCCTTCTTTTCCGATTTCGGTAAATATCAGTTCGTTCAGCACCTTGATGTAGGTGCCCTTCATGCCGGAGGAGCGGGATTCGATGACCCCGGCGCTTTCCAGCTTCCGCAGCGCGTTGACGATCACGGAGCGGGTGATGCCCACCCGGTCGGCGATCTTGCTGGCCACCAGGATGCCCTCGGTACCGTCCATTTCCTCCAGGATGTATTTCACGGCTTCCACCTCCGTGGCGGACAGCGTGCTGATGGCGGAGGCCACGATCTGGTGCTGTCTGAGCTCCGCGGCGCTCTCCTCGTTCAGGGAACGCAGCATCTCCAGACCGATCACCGCGGTGCCGTACTCCGCCAGGATGATATCGTCGATGCCGTAGCTGCCGGCCTTCCGGTAAATGAAGAAGGTCCCCAGACGCTCATTGGAAATGTAGATGGGCGTGACGATCACGTTGTAAATCTCGTTGGCGTCGCCGCCGAAGCCCAGGGTCTCCAGATGGACGTTCTCCTGCGTGGACAGGATGTTCAGCAGCCGCTCGTTCAGCTCGGGAGGGATGAACCGGCCGATCTCCGCCTTCTCCCACTCCGGTGACTGCCGCAGCGCCGGCACGTCGCCCTTGCCCAGCAGCTTGCCCTTGCGGCTGATGACCATGACGTTGGACTCCATGGCATCGCTGAGGGCACCGCAAATGTCGTTGAATACAAAAATATTGGAGGAATTGTTGTGCAGCAGCTTGTTGATCTTGCGGATTTTGTCCAGTAATTGTACGCTCATTCTTCACCTCATAACGCATATCAGCTAAAAGGGCGGCTATTGACGTCGTATATCACGTATATCATACAGCACTGTCGGCAAAATTACAACAATATTTTCTTATTTCTTTGAAAATTCAGACATTTTTTGTGTCTTATTTCTCAATTTCCGCTTTGTTTTTTTCTTCGGTCTTGGGACGGTTCCAGCTCATGTATTCGCAGGTCGGCGCGTTCTCGCAGCCGTAGAAGCGGCGGCCCTTGCGGGTCCTGCGCACGATCAGCTCACCGCCGCACTGAGGGCATTTGCAGCCGGCCTTTTCCAGCAGGGGCTTGGTGTTGCGGCACTCCGGGAAGCCGGGGCAGGCCAGGAAGCGGCCGTGGGGGCCGAATTTGATGACCATCATCCGTCCGCAGTTTTCGCAGGGCACGTCAGAGACCTCGTCCTCCACCTTGACCTTATCCAGGTTCTCCATAGCCTTGTCCAGCATGAGCTTGAAGGGGGGATAGAACTCCCGGAGCACGGTCTTCCATTCCCGGTCGCCCTCGGCGACCTCGTCCAGCTGCTCCTCCATCCGGGCGGTGAAGTCCTTGTCCGTGAGCATGGGGACGGCCTCGCGGGTCAGATCATTGACCTTCTCGCCCAGGTCGGTGACGAAGAGGTTCCGGCCCTCCTTCAGGATGTAGTGGCGCTCGCTCAGGGTCGCGATGGTCGGCGCGTAGGTACTGGGCCGGCCGATGCCGCAGGCCTCCATGGTCTGCACCAGCGACGCCTCGGTGTAATGGGGTTGGGGCTGGGTGAAATGCTGCCTGCCCTGGAACTCCGGATCGGAGAAGCTGCTGTTTTCGTCGATATCCTTCAGGGTCCTGTCCTTCTTCATCCGCTCGTCGTCGGGATTGTAGATCAGACGGAAGCCGTCGAAGGAGGGGACGGAGGCATTGGCCCGGAACTGGGCCTCGCCGGCGGTCAGCAGCAGATGCGTCGCCTTGTATTCGTATTCCGCCATGCGGCTGGCAGTAAAGCGGTCCCAGATCAGCTTGTAGAGGCGGTATTCATCCCGGCTCAGGGATTCCCGGATGCTGATGGGTGTCCGGGTCACGGAGCTGGGGCGGATGGCTTCGTGGGCATCCTGGGCCCGCTCGCTGTTCTTCACCTCGCTGCTGCCGGCGGCCACGTACTGCTCGCCGTACTGCTCCCGGATGTAGTCGCGCACTGCTGCGTCCGCTTCCCGGGAAATACGGGTGGAGTCGGTCCTCAGGTAGGTGATCAGGCCGACGGTGCCCTCCTCCAGCTTGACGCCCTCGTACAGGCTCTGGGCCACGCGCATGGTCTTGGAGGGGGAGAAATTCAGCAGCCGGGAAGCCTCCTGCTGCAAAGTGCTGGTGGTAAAGGGCAGGGGCGCCTTCATCCTTCTGGTCTGGGTCTCCAGCGCCTTCAGCAGGAAGGGCTTGCCCGCCAGGGACGCGATCAGCGCGTCCACCGCGGCCTGATCCCTCAGGGGCTCCTTGCCGTCGTACTGCAGGGTCAGTCTTTCCTTCCGGCCGCTGACCTCCACGGAGACCTCCAGGGTCCAGTATTCCTCAGGCACAAAGGCCTCGATCTCTTTTTCTCTGGCGCAGATCAGGGCCAGCGTCGAGGACTGCACCCGTCCCGCGGACAGGCCCCGCTTGACCTTCTTCCACAGCAGCGGGCTCACGGAATAGCCGGTCACCCGGTCCAGGACCCGACGGGCCTGCTGCGCGTCCACCAGATTCTCGTCCAGGGCCCGCGGATTGGCGATGGCCTGCTTGACGGCGTCCTTGGTGATCTCATTGAAGCTGATGCGGTAGCATTTATCGTTTTCCTTGGCCAGCAGCGTCTGCAGATGCCAGGCAATGGCTTCTCCCTCACGGTCCGGGTCAGTTGCCAGATAGACCTTGGTGGCGGTCCTGGCCTTCTCCCGCAGATGGCGGATGGTGTCTCCTTTGCCGCGGATCGAAATATAGCTGGGCTCGTAGTCGTTCTCCAGATCGATCCCCATGCGGGACTTGGGCAGATCTCTCACGTGCCCGCCGGAGGCCTCTACGTCAACGCCGGAACCTAAAAATCTTTTGATAGTTTTAACCTTGGTGGGTGACTCCACGATGATCAACGGATGAGCAGACAAAACCAATCCTCCTCTTAGCGCAAGTGTTATGCAATATACAGTATATATAATAGGAATGCAAGAGGTTTTTTATGAAATTTTATTGATATTTCGCATTCGCGGCCTTATCGGCGCACGTATTGATCCGTCGTCACCGGTCTCACCAGGCCCCGTTCCTCCAGGGAAAGCAGGGTCAGTGCCAGCTCTCCGAAGCTCAGTCCGCCCTTCTCCAGCAGCAGCTCCCGATGAGTCGGCGAGGAGGACAGCAGGGCCAGGATCCGCTGCTCCTTCTTGCTTAGGGGTGCCTTTTCCTCCTCCCGGACCGCCCGCGGGTCCTCCATGCCCAGGGCCTCGTACACGTCTCCCAGGCAGCTGAGCAGCCCCGCGCCCTGGCGGATCAGCCGGTTGCAGCCCTCGGACAGGGCATCCCCCACCCGCCCGGGCAGCGCCATCACCTCCCGGCCCTGCTCCAGCGCCTGGTCCACCGTGATCAGGGAGCCGCTCTTCTCCCGGGCCTCCAGCACCAGCAGCAGGTCCGAGAGGCCGCTGATGATCCGGTTCCGGTAAGGGAAATGCACCGGCAGCGGCGGCGTTCCCGGCAAATACTCGCTGATGACGCCGCCCTCCTCCGTCAGCCGCTCGTACAGGCCCCGGTTCAGCGCCGGGTAGGCGATGTCCGCGCCGCAGCCGAGAACGGCGAAGGAGGCGCCGCCGGCCCTGATCGCCGCGCCCTGGGCGTGGCCGTCGATCCCCATCGCCATCCCGCTGACGATGCTGACCCCGTCCTTCGCCAGCTCCGCGCCGAAATATTCCGCCATGCCCCTGCCGTAGGCGGAGCAGCTCCTGGCGCCGACGATGCTGACGGAGGGCTTGTCCTCCGGCGGTAATTTGCCGCGGTAAAACAGGCCCAGCGGCGGGTCGGGGATGGACCGCAGCCGCTTCGGATAGGTCTCATCCGTCAGGCAGCACCAGCGGATGCCCTCCTTTTCCCGGGTCTCCAGGGCCTTCAGCTCCTCCGCGAGCCCGGCCTTCGCCGCTTCCGCCGCCTGCGCCCGGGCCGGAGAGATCGGAAGCTCCGTCTCCCTGAACACCGCCTCCGGGCTGCCCAGCAGCTTCACCAGCTCCAGCGCCTTGCCCGCCTCCATGGGGAAGGCCTTCTGCAGCCAGAACCAATACTCCCGTTCTTCCATCGCTTCCTCCTATCTCCAGAATTTTTCCTCGGGGCCCCGGTAGGAGGCGGCCTCCGCCAGATCCTCCAGGGTGATCTCCCCGCCGCCCCTCAGGTCGGCAATGGTCCTGGCCACCTTGAGGATGCGGTGATAAGCCCGGGCACTCAGGCCCTTCTGCTCGAAGATCCGCTTCAGATACTGCTCCTTCCGGCTGTCCACCGGGCAGTATTTCTTCACGTCCCGGCCGTTCATCCGGGAATTGAACAGGATCCCGGTCCCGGCAAAGCGCTCCGCCTGGAGCCTTCTGGCCGCCTCCACCCGCGCCCGGATCGCCGCGGAAGATTCATTCTCCCCCCGGCGCACCAGATCCCCGTAGCTGAGGGAGGGAGCCTCCACCGCGATATCCATCCTGTCCAGCAGCGGCCGGCTGATGCGCTTCAGGTACGCGCTCACCTCCGCCTCGCTGCAGTGGCAGCGGCTGCGATCCGGATAATACCCGCAGCGGCAGGGATTCATGGCCGCCACCAGCATGATATTGGCCGGAAAACGGTAGGAGCCCTGCACCCGGGCGATGTTCACCTCCCGGTCCTCCAGCGGCTGCCGCAGGGCCTCCAGCGCGATCTTCTGGAACTCCGGCAGCTCGTCCAGGAACAGCACCCCGTGGTCCGCCAGCGTGATCTCGCCGGGCTTGGGACGGGAGCCGCCGCCCACCAGGGCATAGGGCGAAATGGTATGGTGAGGCGAGCGGAAGGGTCTGGTCAGGATGAGCGGATTCTCCTGGCTGAGCAGCCCGGACACGCTGTAGGCCCGGGACACCTCCAGGGCCTCCTCCAGAGAAAGGTCCGGCAGGATCGTGGGGATCCGCCGGGCGATCATGGTCTTTCCGGAGCCGGGCGTCCCGATGAACAGCAGATTGTGCATCCCCGCCGCCGCGATCTCCGCGGCCCGGCGCATGGCGCTCTGACCGTTCACCTCCGCGAAATCCACCTCCGGCAGGCTTCTGGCCCGCTCCATCATTTCCCGGACCGTGCAGGGCATGGCCGGGAGCTTCCCCTGCGCCAGCAGCGGCAGCTCCTCCAGGCTGCGCAGCCCGATCACCGAGATGCCCTCCACCAGGGCTCCCTCCCGGGCATTGCCCTCCGGCAGCACGCAGCAGGAAAAGCCCGCCTTTTTGGCGGCCTCCACCATCGTCAGCACGCCGCTCACCGGCACCAGCCGGCCGTCCAGTCCCAGCTCCCCCAAAAACAGGGTATGCTCCGGGAGATCGCCCAGCTCCACCAGCTCCGCCGACAGCAGCAGCGCCGTGGCGATCGCCAGATCGAAGCCGGTCCCCTCCTTGCGGATATCCGCCGGGGACAGATTGACCGTGATATGCCGGGGCGGCAGCTGATAGCCGGTATTGCGCAGGGCCGTTCTGACCCGGTCCTTCGCCTCCTTGACCTCCGAGCCCAGAAAGCCCACCATGGACATTTCCGGGAGCCCCGGCGAAGAGTCACATTCCACGTGGATCAAGCCCCCTTCCATGCCGAAGAGAGCCATCGCATAAACTTTCGAATACATTTTTTCCTCTATATTCCGGATGATGAAAAGATCTCCGAACGGGACTTTGCCGCTGCCGGATACGGTCTGAGAAAGACCGGGCAGGCCGGAAGAGCACAAAAAAAGCGCAGACTCCGGGAACGGCCCCTTCTTCCAACGCCTTTTCCGTTATAGCACGTCTCTCCGGCAAATGCAAGCCCCTCGGCTCCGAAGGCGATGTGCGTTTTCAAGAATCTCCGCGCGCTCCGGCCTCCGCCGGGTGCTCCTTTGCCCGGGTTACTGCCGTCCGTTTCACCGCGCCGTCTTCTGCTCCCGCAGGGAGGGCAGCAGCCGCTCCACGCAGGCCATCATCTGCCGGATGGGCTCCGCCGCCCGCTCGCGGCTCCGCACGCCCATGCCCAGCTCCCGGTACACGGGAGGGTCCAGCGGCACGCAGCGCACGCCCCGGCAGCGGCCGCTGTACATCAGCTCCGCCATCAGGCTCACGCCCAGCCCCCGCTCCACCATGCGGATCACGGTCTCGTCGTCCACGTGGGCCTCCTGCCCCTGCAGCACCGCGCCCGCCTGGGCAAATGCCCTTCTCACGTCGATATCGAAGCGGCCGTAGGGGATGATGAAGTCCTTCCGCTCCAGCTCCTTTAGCGGCAGCCGGTCCCGTCCCTCCAGCGGATAGCTCATGGGCAGGATGGCGCATACCGGCTCCCGGTACAGCGGGATCCAGTCGTATTCGCCGTCGCGATAGTCCTGCTTCGAGGCAAAGATCAGGTCCGCCTTTCCGGCAGTCAGCAGCTCGAAGGGCTCCACCGCGTGGTCCACCATCCGCAGATCCACGTCGGTATCCCCCACCTCCCGACGGAACTGGTAAATGATCTCCGGCAGCCAGTGCATGGCGATGCTGGCATAGGCCGCGATCCGGATCACCCCGGGACCGTTCCGGGACAGCCGGCCGATCTCGCTGTCCAGGGCGGCATTGGCCTTCAGGAAGGCGCGGATGCTGGGCATGAGCTCCCGGCCCTGAGACGTCAGACAGACCCCGCTGCGGCCCCGCTCCAGCAGCGGAAAGCCGATCTCCCGCTCCAGGGAATCCATCATGTGGGTCAGGCCGGACTGGGTATAGCCCGTCGCCTCCGCCGCCCGGGTAAAGCTGCCCAGATCGGCGGCGGTCATCAGGATCTCCAGCTTCTTACTGTCCATACGTGCCTCCTTTATCTATTACACTTTGTCATAGAACTATTATAATCCCGCGTTTGACTCTTCGCAAGCCCCATGCTAAGGTAAATTTGCCGGCGGAGGCCGGCAGGAGGTCTTTCATGAAGAAAAAACTCAGCACCAAAGAAGTGATCCTGGTCGCCAGCACCCTGTTCGGCATGTTTTTCGGCGCCGGCAACCTGATCTTCCCCGTCCATCTGGGCCAGCTGGCCGGCCGCAACGCCTGGCCCGCCGTTCTGGGCTTCTGCATCACCGCCGTGACCATCCCCATCCTGGGCGTCGCCGCCATCGGCAGCACCCGCTCCGGCGGGCTGCAGGATCTGGCCGGCCACGTCGGAAGAAAATACAGCTATTTCTTTACCGCCGCCCTCTATCTCACCATCGGGCCGCTGTTCGCCATCCCCCGCTGCTGCACCACCTCCTTCACCACGGGCATCGCGCCCCTGCTGTCCGAGGGCTCCTCCGAGACGCTGACGCTGCTGCTCTTCTCGCTGGGCTTTTTCGCGCTGGTGATGTTTTTCTCCTTAAAGCCCAGCGGCATCACCACCTGGATCGGCAAGATCATCAACCCGATCTTCCTGCTTTTCCTGGGCGTGCTGCTTCTGGTGACGCTCCTGCATCCCGCCGCGGCGATCGCCGAGGTCGAGCCCGACGCCGCCTACGCCTCCGCCGCCTTCTTCCCGGCCCTGATCGAGGGCTACGGCACCATGGACGCCATCGCCGGCCTGGCCTTCGGCATCGTGGTCATCAATATCGTCCGCGGGCTGGGGCTTTCCGATGACGGCGACGTGGCCCGGGGCGTGCTGAAAAGCGGGATCTTCACCGGCCTGCTGATGGCGCTCATCTACCTGCTCACCATCATCATGGGCGCCCAGTCCCGGGGAGCCTTCGCCGTCTCGGCCAACGGCGGCATCGCGCTGGCTCAGATCTCCGAAAAGTATCTGGGGAAGGCCGGCCTGCTGGTGCTGGCCGTCACCATCAGCTTTGCCTGCCTCAAGACCTCCATCGGCCTGGTGACCAGCTGCTCCGAGGCCTTCCGGCAAATGTTCCCCTCCGGCCCCTCCTACAGGACCTGGGCCATTCTGTTCACCCTTTTCTCCTTCGGGATCTCCAACGTGGGGCTCACCGCCATCATCACCTGCTCCCTGCCGGTGCTGATGTTCCTGTATCCGCTGGCCATCACCCTGATCCTGCTGGCCATCTTCGGCAAAGCCTTCGGTCACGACCGTATCGTTTACGTCACCGTCACCGCCTTCGCGGGATTTGCCGCGCTGTTCGATCTGCTGAACACGCTGCCCGCCGGCCTGAGACCCGAGGGGCTGATCGCCGCCGCGGGCAGGTTCCTGCCCTTCTTCTCATTAGGGCTGGGCTGGCTGATCCCTTCCCTGATCGGTCTGGTCCTGGGGCTGGTGCTCCGGAAATGCCGGGCCCGCTGACGGTCCCGGACAAGAAAAAACCGCTCCTCACGGGAGCGGTTTTTTTTCACTTAATTTCCGGCTTTCCGAGCCGGTGCGCCTGTTTTACAGGTCCTCGATCTGCCAGTCGATGGGGGTGAGCCCCTGCGCCGTAAGAAAATCGTTGCAGCGGCTGAAATGCCGGCAGCCGAAGAAGCCGCGATAAGCCGACAGGGGACTGGGATGCGGGGCCTCCAGCACCAGATGCTTCGGATTGGTCAGCAGGGCCTTCTTTTCACCGGCCGGCCTTCCCCAAAGCAGAAAGACGATGGGGCGGTCCTGTTCGTTCAGGACCCGGATGGTCGCGTCGGTAAAGGCCTCCCAGCCGATCCCCCGATGGGAGCCTGCCGAGTGGGCGCGTACCGTAAGGACCGTGTTGAGCAGCAGCACGCCCTGCTCGGCCCATTTCACCAGATAGCCGTTGTTCGGGATCCGGCAGCCCAGATCCGTCTGCAGCTCGGTGAAGATATTGACCAGGGAGGGCGGCGTTTCCACCCCGGGCCGCACGGAAAAGCACAGGCCGTGGGCCTGACCGGGCTCGTGGTAGGGATCCTGTCCCAGGATCACCGCCTTCACCTTGGACAGCGGGGTCAGCTCATAGGCCGAGAACAGATCCTGAGCCGGCGGGAAGATCTGCCGGCTGCCGTACTCGGACGTGACCTTTTCATATAAGCTTCGGTAATAGGGCTTCCGGAACTCCGGTCCCAGCGCCTGCAGCCATTCTCCGCTGATCGCCGCCATGGTTTCTCCTTCCGAGGCCCTCAGTAATCTGCCAGCAGGGCCTCCGTATAATCGTAAAAATTCACCAGGGGTAAGCCTTCCAAGGCTTCCAGGCTCAGGCCTTCCCAGACCCTGGGGTTGAATTTCAGGGTCTTTCCCTCGGCAAAATGCTCCAGCGCCTCGTCCAGCAGCCGTTCCTTCAGCGCGAGCTCCATGGCCGCCTTGTTTTTGGCGGTATCCTCCTCCACGCAGGGAGAGAGGCACTGCAGGATATAATAGCCGTCCGGCAGCGTGATCACCGTGGTCCACTGGTTCGTTTTCAGGGAAAAGGCGAAGCTGTCAAAGGGCTCGTCGTAGCTGCCCCGGATCACCGTCTCCTGACGGCTGCTCATTCCGGGAAAATCCTTCATCACCGCCGACAGCTTTTCGCCGCTCTTCAGCCGCTCCGCGGCCTCCTGGGCCCTCTGCATGCCCTGGGCTCTGTCCAGCTGGATGATCTGCAGACGCACGGCGCGGGCCTCCTCCTGGGATATCTCGCTGACCGCCTGCTGCATCACCTGCCGGTAATAGATCTGCACCCGGGCAAATCGGCTGTAGGCGTTGACCACCTCCTGCCGTCCGAAGCCCAGCTGCTCCAGCTGCTCTCCGGTAAGCGCGCTCAGGAAGCTGTTTGCCGCCCGGTTCACCTCGGCCTGCTCCGCCTCGCTCAGACGGATCCCCGCCTGCCGGGCAGCCTCATCAACCAGGAACAGCATTTCCAGATAATCCAGCAGAGCCTCCATCACCGCGTCCCGGAAGCTGCCGCTTTCCAGCGTCACGTCCCAGACCCGGTCTCCGAAGTCCCGGCTGTACAGGCTGCGCTGCGACAGCAGGAAGACCGTGGCCTCGCCGCGGGTGCAGACGGCCTCTCCCACGGAGAGCAGCTGGTCCTCGCCCAGCTCGCCCGCCGCCGGAGCGCTGCCGCAGCCCGCCAGCAGGACGCAGAGTCCCAGACAAAGCAGCGCACGCAGGATTTTAGGCATTCAGGATCTCCATAAAGGCTTTGGTCTTGGCCGCAGCGTCACCGCCGAACACGGCAGAGCCCGCCACCAGCACGTTGGCACCGGCCGCCAGCACGCGGGCCGCATTGTCCAGCTTCACGCCGCCGTCGACCTCGATGTCGATCTCCTTGCCGGTCTTTTCGATCATGGCCCGCAGCTGACGGATCTTCTCATCCAGATACGGGATATAGGACTGACCGCCGAAGCCGGGGTTCACACTCATCAGCAGCACCATATCCACCTGAGGCAGCACCCACTCGATCGTGGACAGGGGGGTAGAGGGGTTCAGGGCCACGCCGACCTTGACGCCCAGGCTCTTCACCTTCTGGATGCTGCGGTCCAGATGTCTGGTGGCCTCCGCATGAACGGTGATGATGTCGGCGCCGGCCTTGGCGAAATCCTCCACGTAGCGGTCGGGATCCATGATCATCAGATGCACGTCAAATACGGCCTTGGTGGCGGACCGCACGGACTTGATCACGGGCGGGCCGAAGGACAGGGCGGGCACGAAGGCGCCGTCCATGACGTCAATATGCACATACTCCGCACCGGCCTCGGTGATGGTCTGAACGTCCCGGGCCAGGTTGCCGAAATCGGCGGACAGGATCGAAGGGGAAAGAATGTTTTTCATAGGAATTGCCTTTCTCAGCTTAGTATTTTCTGCGGGACCGGATCTCCTCCAGGTTCCGCTCATAGCTTTCATAACGACTCCGGGCGATCTGCCCGGCCTTTACCCTGGCTCTCACCAGGCAGTCCGGCTCCTTCAGGTGCAGGCAGTCCGGAAAACGGCAGCTCTCGCCCTCCTTCAGGAACTCCGGATAATACTGCCCCACCTCCTGCTCCGTGAGCTCCGGGGTCTCCAGTGAGGTGAAGCCGGGCGTGTCCAGCAGGTAGGAGCTCTGGTCCAGGACGAATATCTCCGAGTGTCTGGTGGTATGCTTGCCGCGGGCCAGCTTTCGGGAAAGCTCTCCCGTTTCCATGGCCGCGCCGGGGATCAGCGCGTTCAGCAGGGTGGATTTGCCCACACCGCTGGCACCGGCCAGCACGGTGGTCTTTCCGGTCAGATGACGCCGCAGCTCCTCCAGGCCCTCGCCGGTCCTGGCGCTGTAGGGCAGCACCGGAAAGCCCGCCCCGCGGTAGACCTCCTCGATCTCCCGGAAATGCTCCTCCGGGTCCAGATCGATCTTTCCGATCCCGATCAGGGTATCCACGCCCTGGCAGCCCATCCACAGCAGGAAATTGTCCAGCAGTCCGGGATGGAACTGAGGCGTTTTGGCAGAGACCAGGATCAGGGCCTGGTCCATATTGGCGACAGCCGGACGGATCAGCTCGTTCCGCCGGGGCAGCAGCTGCTCGATAAAGCCCTTGCCGGTGCGGGGATCCAGGCTGAATTCCACCCGGTCGCCCACCAGCGGCTTCAGCTCCTGATTCCGGAAGCTGCCCTTGGCCTTGCATTCCACCGGCTCTCCGCTGCCGTCCGATACGTAATAGAAGCCGCCGATCCCTTTAATGATGATGCCCTGCATACGCTTAGGCTTCCGGCTCGGTGGAGGCTTCGGGAGCAGACTCCGTCGGCGCCTCGGAGGAGGCTTCCGTAGAAGGCTCGGTCTCCGTGCTCGGCGCCGTGCTGGGCTCCGTGCTGGGCTCCGTCGGTGCCGGATCCTCCTTATATTTCAGATAGACCGTTTCAAAGGCCTTCAACTTATCGCCGCTGCTTACCGGAGTCTTGCCCGTATCCTCCAGATACATGCCCAGCAGCGGTACGTTCAGGTTAGCGGGCGTTCCGCCGATATAGTCATAGGTCAGACCGGCATTGGCCAGGGCCGTCTGCGCGTTCTTCACGGTCGTGGTGCCCAGAATGATCTCCGGCACGGTCTTCCGGTCATCGTGTCCGCTGTAGTGCAGGATCACCGTCGAACCGGACATGAGCTCATCGCCTGCCGCGTAGCTCACGCTGCCGTCGGCATTCGTGGCCTTCACGATCGTATTGAGCGGCTTGGAGCTTGCGGGATCGACCTGCGTCTCCACCTTAAAGCCCAACCCCTCCAGCACTGCCTTGGCGGCAGCGACGTCCGTCGTATTCAGGATGTCGGACGGGAACTTGACCTTGGCGCCGACCAGCGTCAGCCGGATCGCCGCCTGAGGCTCTCTGCAGCTGATCTTGTCGCCGGGCTTCATTTCCTGCCACTCGCCGTCCTTGGTCGTGCGGTATTCCACCTTACCGATCGTATTTTCCGCATACAGTTCGGAGTCCACCGTCTCGGTGTTGTCCTGGATATGGTAAACGTCAAAGCCCTTCTTCTCCAGCAGCGCGCCTGCCTCGGACCGGCTCATGCCCCACAGCTCCTCCGGCAGCGTGATCTCGTCCGGACCGGTGCTGACGACCAGCGTGATGGCAGCGCCCTTAGGTGCCAGAGCCCCCATAGCAGGGGAACTGTTCACGACCTTACCGGCCTCGACCCTGCTGTCCGCCTGCTGCAGATAGGTCTCGCTGACCGAGAAGCCCAGCTCGGTCAGGATCTTCCGCGCTTCCTCCACGTCCTTATCGTAGATGTCGCCGGGGATCACGATGTCCGTTCCGGTATCGAAGGCGATCCACAGAGTCACCTCGGTGCCCCGAAGCAGCTCAGTACCGGGATCGTAGGACATCTTGAAGATCGTATAAGGATCGTGGTCGCTGGTGTCCTCGGTGGCATAGCGGACCTCCAGACCGGCCTCCCGCACGATATCCGCGGCGGTCAGATAATTCTCACCCAGCACGTCCGGCAGCAGCACCGTGGCGGAGGTGCTTTCCTCCGTGGAAGCCTCGGTGCTCTCCTCGGTGCTTTCCTCCGTGCTTTCCTCCGTGGAAGGTGCCGTGCTTTCCGGCACGCTCGGAGCAGTGCTCTGCTGTTCCGTACCCTGGCCGGTCGGCTCCGTATTGCCCGTTCCGTTCCACAGCCCGCAGGCCTTGAAAACGATGGCGATGATCAGGATCAGGATCAGCAGGGCGATGCCCAGCATCACATAGGAAAGCGTATTTTCCACCCGTTTGGCCTTCGCTTCCTCCTCCAGATCCTTCTTCCGCTGCCTGGACAGCTCCTGATTTCGGTCTCCTGCGCCGTTCTTCTGCACGATCTCCGCTCCCGCAGCCTGCGCTGCTCTGATCTCCTGGGAATCCTCCTTCCGGAAAATGACGGTGGCCCCGGGATCCGTGACCAGCGGCATCACCACGAAATCCTCATTGGGCGTGGTGAGCAGCTTCTTGAAGTCCGCCAGCAGCAGCGCCATGGAGCTGTAGCGGTATTCCGGTTTCTTCTGGGTGCATTTCAGGATGATCTTCTCCAGATTGGAGGAGATTCCCGGCTCGTATTCGCTGGGCGGGGTGATGGGCTGCTGGATATGCTGCAGCGCCACCGCCACGGCGGATTCTCCGTCAAAGGGCACGTGTCCGGTCACCATCTCGTACAGCGTGATCCCCAGGGAATAAATATCGCTGCGCTCGTCGCAGTAGCCGCCTCTGGCCTGCTCCGGGGAAATGTAGTGGACGCTGCCCATGGTATTGGCCGCGATGGTCTGGCTGGTGGTGACCCGGGCGATGCCGAAGTCCGTCACCTTGATCTTGCCCTCGCGGGAGATCATGATGTTCTGCGGCTTGATGTCCCGGTGGATGATGCCCTGCTCGTGGGCCGTTTCAATGCCGCGCGCGACCTGCATCGCGACCTCGACGGCATCCCGTTCCTCCATCTTGCCCTTTTTATCGATGTATTTCTTTAGGGTGATCCCCTCTATCAGCTCCATGACGATGTAATAGGTGCCGTTCTGCTCCCCGACGTCGTATACACTGACGATATTGGGATCCGACAGACCGCCCGCGGCCTCGGCCTCCCGGCGGAATTTGGCTACGAAATTGCTGTCCGAGCTGAACTCGGATTTCAGGACCTTGACGGCCACCAGGCGCTTCAGGACCGTATCCCGGGCCTTATAGACCTGGGACATCCCCCCGGCACCGATGGTGCTCAGGATCTCGTATCTATCATTCAAAATCGTTCCGACCTTCATTCTGCATCCTCTCGATCATTCGCGGCGGCATCCGCTGCTTCGACATCCACTAAAATCACACTGATATTGTCACGGCCTCCGGCGGCCTTGCTGAGATACATCAGCCTCTGCACTGCCATCTCCGTATTCTTCTCTTCCCGAAGCAGCTCCTCCATCAGCCGATCCGGCACCATGCCGGACAGGCCGTCGCTGCACAGCAGGATGCGGTCTCCCGCCTCCGGCTCCAGACTGAAATAATCCGCGTCCACGTAGGGCGCGATGCCCATCGCCCGGGTAATGACGTTCTTGTTGGCGTCGTAGAAGGGATCGTCCCGGGTCAGCCGTCCCTGCTCCACCATTTCCTCGACCATCGAATGGTCCCGGGTCACCGGCAGCAGCCGGCCCCGATGCATATGATACAGCCGGCTGTCTCCCACGTTCACCACGTGGAGCACGCCGCGCTTTAACGTCGCCAGGACCATCGTGGAGCCCATGCCCCGCAGATCCTGCCGTTCCTGGCTGAGCTGGTACAGGGCCCGGTTGCAGCGGTCCGTCGCCAGCCCCAGCGCCGCCGCGATCTTCCGCTGGCTCCGGGTATGCGTCAGCAGCTCAGGCATTTGAGACACCACAAAAGAGGAGGCGTACTCTCCTCCCTGATGGCCTCCCATACCGTCCGCCACGATAAATAGATTGTCCAAAGGGCCGACCGCGGAATTCCTGGCAAATACAGCATCCTCGTTGTTCTTTCGGACCAGGCCGAGGTCGGTCAATGCCGCAAATCGCATAGCTTCCCTCTCTTAGACCTTGCCTCTTCGGCGAAGCTGGCCGCAGGCACTGTCGATGTCCGCGCCCATCTTCCTTCTAATAGTAGCATTTATCCCGTTTTTTTCAAGTATTTTTTGGAAAGCCTCCGCCCGGGCCCGGTCGGGGGTCTCGTAATCCCGCTCCCGGATCGGATTGACCGGGATCAGATTCACGTGGGCGTTCCTTCCCTTCAGCAGAGCAGCCAGCTCCAGGGCCTCCCGCTCGCCGTCGTTGACGCCTTTCACCAGGCTGTATTCGTAGCTCATCCGGCGCCCGGTCGCCTCAAAATAGGCATCGCAGGCCGCCAGAGTCTCTTCGATCGTATACGCCTCCGCCACCGGCATCATCGTCCGCCGCAGGGCGTCGTTGGGGGCGTGCAGGGACAGGGCCAGGGTGATCTGCAGCTTTTTCTCCGCCAGCTCCCGGATCCGCGGCGCCAGGCCGCAGGTGGACACGGTGACGTTCCGCTCGCTCAGCTTATTGCCCTTTTCATGGGTGAGCAGGGCGATGAAGGCCAGCAGGTTGTCCAGATTGTCCAGCGGCTCGCCGGTGCCCATCACCACCACGTGGGAGACCCGCTCGCCGATGTCCTGCTCGATCCGGTAGATCTGGTCCAGCATCTCGCCGGGCAGCATGTTCCGGGCCAGGCCGTCCAGGGTCGAGGCGCAGAAGCGGCAGCCCATGCGGCAGCCCACCTGAGAGGAGATGCAGACCGTGTTGCCGTAGCTGTAGCGCATCAGCACGCTCTCGATCAGGTTCCCGTCCCCCAGGGCAAATACATATTTGCGGGTGCCGTCCAGCGCGGAGATCAGACAGTCCTCGATCCGCAGGTCGGTCAGGGCGTAGGTCTCCTTCAGCTTCTCCCGCAGGGCCTTCGGCAGATTGCTCATCTCCTCCAGACTGCGGACCTTCTTCACGTGGAGCCAGTCGAAGAGCTGGTCTCCCCGGAAGCCGGGCTGTCCCAGTGCCTTCATTTCCTCCCGCAGCTCCTCGGGAGACAGCGATTTCAGATCCTTCATGCCTTCACTCTTTCAAACAGGGAAATGTAGAAGCCGTCCCAGCCCTCGCCGGGGAACAGCTGCAGGCCGGGGCCCCAGCTCATCCAGGGGCCGCCCTGAGGCAGGGCCGCCGACAGATCCGCCGCCCGCAGCTCCGGGCGCTCGGAAAGCCAGGTCCCGTTGGCCAGGTTTTCCTCGGCCGTCATGGTGCAGGTGGAGAACAGCAGCCGTCCGCCGGGCTTCACATAGCGGACCGCCTGCTCCAGGATCTGCCGCTGCAGCGCGGCCAGCTCCCGGATGCTCTCCTCGCTCACCCGGAAACGGATCTCGGGCTTCCGCCCCATCACGCCCAGCCCCGAGCAGGGCAGGTCCGCGATGACCAGGTCGTAGGCGGCCTCATCCTCCGGCACGAAGGCGGCGGCATCCCGCCGGACCGCCCGGATATGGGCAAATCCGCTGCGGCGGATGTTTTCCTCCAGCAGTCTGATCTTGTCCTCGGTCAGGTCGCAGGCGGTCACGCTGCCCGTTTCGCCCACCAGGTCCGCCGCGTGCAGGCTCTTGCCGCCGGGTGCGGCGCAAAGGTCCAGGACCCGGGCGCCCTTTGCCGGAGCGGCCAGCGCCACCGCCAGCTGAGAGCTGACGTCCTGCACCTGGACCAGGCCCTTTTTGAAGGGTGTGGTCTCCTCTAACGGAAGACGGTGCTCCGCCTCCGGCGTGCGGGTGAGCACCAGCGCCGCCGGGGCCGCCGCCAGGGGTCTGGCCGTATAGCCCTCCTTCGCGAACAGCCGGACGGCCTCCTCCGCGCTGCCGCGGGACAGATTGACCCGGAGGCTCAGGGGGCCGGGCGTGCGCAGGCCCTCGCCGATGCGCCAGGCGCCCGCCTCCCCGAAATCCCGCCGCAGCCGCTGCCACAGTGCCGGCGGCAGTCCCAGACTCAGCTCGGGAGGCAGCATTTTCCAGTCCTCCTTGCGGGCAGCGCTGCGCAGGACGCCGTTCACGTAGCCGGACAGGCCCTCCAGCTTCTTGCCGCGGATGAAGCGCACGCTCTCGTTGCCCACTGCGGCAGCCGGCACCCGGTCCAGGAACAGCAGCTGATACAGCCCCATCCGCAGCACGGTGCGCACCCAGGGCTTCAGCTTCTCCGCGGGAAGCTTGCTCACCTCGTTCAGACGAAAGTCCAGCAGCAGCTGGTTCTCCAGCGAGCCGTGGACCAGCCCCGTGATGAAGGCCCGGTCCCGTTCCGTCAGCTCCGGATGCTCTCTGAAGGCACGGGAAAGCAGCAGGTGGCTTTTCCCCTCCTGCTCCCAGACCCGATATAAGATCTCCAGGGCAATATCACGGCTGTTCCCCATAAGTACGGTCCTCCCTGCCTGCGCCCGGCCTTCTGCGGCCGGAGCCCTTCTCCGTTCCGCCGCGGCGGCCAGTTTCTCTCAAGCTGCCGCAGCGGCCTGTCTCTGTTTCGTCCCGGAGCGCTCAGCGGCCCAGACGTTCTCCGACCTTCATGGCCGCGCCCCGCAGGTATTCTCCGGCGGTCATGGCCTTCTTTCCCTCCGGCTGGACCTTCAGGATCCTGAGAGTCCCCTCGCCGCAGGCCACGGTAAAGGAGGTCTTGTCCCAGGAAAGCACCGACCCCGGGCAGGCATTTGCCGGGATCTCGGGATAGACCGCCTCCGCCTCCAGAAGCTTCAGCAGCTTTCCCTTGCGGAAGGTGAAGCTGCCGGGCCAGGGGAACAGGCCCCGCACCCAGCGGTCCAGCTTCTCCGCCGGCCAGCTCCAGTCGATCTCGCCCATCTCCTTCTTCAGCATGGAGGCGTAATTGCTTTCCCCCTCCTGCGGCGTCCGGGTGAGGCTGCCCTGCTCCAGAAGCTCCAGTGTTTCGCAGATCAGCTCGCCGCCCAGCACCGTCATCTTGTCGAACAG
>JAZLJI010000117.1:0-29271 GCA_045617825.1 Lachnospiraceae bacterium | reverse complement strand
GTTTGACGTTAATGAGGACGAACTCAGGGCGTAACACTGATCCGTTGGTATCCGCTAACGAAGCAAGAAGCCTTATACAGTACGAACCAAAGTCATGCACTTGGCTTGTAGAGGCCTCTTAACGAGCAGACACTAAATAATTCATATACACCGCTAAACACTTTGGACTTTTATGCTTGCCCGGTATGCGGGAGATATGAATTGAGTAGTTTCAAACAATTAGATGGTTTTAATGAAAATCATTTGGCATCTTACCTGTTTTACAACGCATTCTTGCATGTTAACGAGGTTGAATACCGCTATCATACAATTATGCCCAAAGAGCAATGTGATAAATATAACCATGAATTCGAAAACGGACATAACACTAACGGCCGTCCGGTTCATATTGATCCGCAGATTGTTGAGAACTGGTATCCCCACACATTTTCTGAACGGATTGACAAAATCTTGATTTACATTTCGAACCATGTTCATCATCTCGGACAGCCGATAGAATTATCATTTGAGCAAGCATTGGGGCTTCTGTTCATTGATAGAAAACGCGACGAAGAAAGAATATCATACATAAAGGACGATCGTTTTCGAGACGAGAAAGAGTGCGAAGTCGAGGTCAAATATATGCTCGATTATTTACAAAACAGCAATTTGATCAATTACACAATTCTTTCTGGCAATAATTACGCAACCATTCAACTACAACCTGATGGTTATAGACGGGTAGATGAACTGCAGAAAAACACTTCAAACGGTCGAAATGTTCTTGTTGCAATGAAATTTGGTGATGACACCAAGCCGCTGCGCGAAGCAATTCGTGCAGGCATCTTTCAGGCAGGTTACTATGCCGTTTTTATTGATGAAGTTCAGCATAATAATTTCATTACGCCAGAGTTGCTGAAACACATTCGTGATAGCAAATTTATAGTCGTTGATCTGACACATCAGAATAACGGCGCTTATTTCGAAGAAGGTTATGCGATGGGACTCGGTAAGCCAGTCATTCAGCTTTGCAAGCAAGATACCAAACTGCATTTTGATATTGCTCAGATAAATACGATAATGTGGCAAATCGAAGACGATATTCCGGACAAGCTTTGCAACAGAATTAAAGCGACGATAGATTGATCATAACATAAACGAATCGTCACAAAACTGGAATACAGCCTCTCGCTGTGTGAAAGATTGAAATGAGGTGATACCATGGTAACTGGTGAAGAAGAGATTCGAAAATACTTATCCGAAGGTTTTGAATCGGAATATGTTGATTTAAAAGAAAAGATTTACTCATCTTGGGCGGATTCTGACTTCATAAAGGATATTGCTGCATTTGCGAATGGTGAAGCGGTCGGCGATAAATATCTGATTTTTGGCGTTACAGATAAAGACCACATTGTAGTCGATATTGATTCAAGCAAAATTCCTGATCCATCCATACTGGAGAATCTCATTTCGGAAAAGATCGAGCCGCGTCTTAAAATACAATGCGGAAGCTTTGAAGTTGACAAAAAAACAATCTTTTATGTAAAAGTACCAGGTGATAACAACAATCCTCCGTACGTAATTCGCTCCGATTGTGGTAAAGCAAAACAAGGTGATATTTTTATCAGAACCGGCACTTGCAACCGCAAAGCCAACCGAACTGATATTGATGCGATGTATAAACGTAATTTGCACGCCTCCATTAAACTATTTTCAGATTCGGTATTGATTGCTCCGATAAAAATGCCAAAAGAACTGATAAAAGAGCCCACGTATGGAATGGTTGATGTAGAGCTCATTAATCCCACTGCGCAGCCGATTTTGTTTTGCAACGGTTATATTACAATCAAGAACGAAATCGCTTGTATTGACAGACGTATTTACAGGATCAATCCGCAGAATAATATCGCAGATAATCCGTATAATTTGTCGGCAAATTCTAGAGAAACAAAAACTCTTCTCTTTGATTTTTTAAGCCAGGATTGTATCACCTTGGGGTTTGATGAAAGTGGATTTTTGGATGTTGATACCAAAATACAAGTTTCGCTGTTTGATACAGAACAACAAGAATACAAGACAGATATGATTCCTGCCCTTATTACCGCCAAAGGAGATATCCTTTGGAAACTAAAGGAATATCGAAAGAAATGCAAAAGAGAACACTGACTCAATAAATCGTTCTGAGCCCCATATGACCCCCGTTTCCTATCGGAAACCATGGAAAACATGGAAAACGCCCTATTTTTATTGATTTTCCGTGTGCCCTTCAGTATTATTCCCCGCCTCAATGGAGGGAATAATCGCTGCTTGGACCGGATTTCCGGAGAGTGGGGATAATTCCACGCGGCTTTATCATCCAGTAAAAACAGTAACAAGGCAGACATGAAAAGTTGTGTCTGCCTTGCTGCTTTATGCAAAATTCATCCAAAGGGTTAGCTAATATACAACATTTAAACCTGGTTTTATGCTATAATACGATTGAAGCAGCCGGCGGAAACAGGACTTATCGGTTGAAAAGATAATGATCGAAATGAGGTTATTATGCCTATCTCAAGGAGCATAAAGACAGTTTTCGATACTTTAATAAGTCTTGAAATATTATCAGGAGGTGATCAGCTTGACGCGGGAAGATGCATTCTACTATGAGTGTTTGTTGGCGATCGGCTATCCCGGTGAATACGGCGAATGGCTGGATTCCGCTCTTGAGTCAGGACCTCCGTTTAGCGATATCACACTGGAGCTTGTTGATTGCAGACAAAATGTAAACAGCATTATATCAGTTCTTCGAGAATACCGATCGGATCAATTACCCGATGAAGAGATCGTTCTCGATAAGCTGCGGCAGTTCTTAAAGAAGGCCTACCATTCCGGACAAATGACGAAGGATGAAGTCGTTTCTTCCATGCTTGCATTAGTCTCACATGCCGCGGCTTTAGGCCCGATCAATTGGGACCTGTGGGGAAGCATGGATACCTTCATAGACTATTATGATCTGGCAAAAGACGGAATACTTGCTTGGGATACTGTCGATTCTGCTTTATTCGATTTTCTTGACAACGGCATCCCCCTTGACTCCGAAAAAATCTGGGGATCGATAAGCGGCTGACCGCCTTAGAACGGTTGAAAAATGGCCAAGGCGAAATTCGCAAGCATAGAAAAACTTGCAGAAAACAGTAATATTCGGGGCTCTCTCCGGTTATCCACAACTGATCACACACGTTTTACGGAGGAAAAAACATGACTTATTGCGGCAGCGACTGTGTCCGAAATGCGATTCGGCGGCGCAGGCATGACCGTGCCGGAGGTGGAAAATGACCGATTTTATTGAGCTCGGCGGGACCGTGTCGGGCTTCGGAATTCAAAACGGAGAGATCAACTGCCTTTCCGGAAACGATTTAGTCAAGCTCGCAGGGGGTGCCGTGGCACTTCAAAGGACAGTATTTGAAAAACCCGGTGCGGCCAGGTTTTTCGCGGAAAACGGGAAACACATCGTCATCGCCGATTTCTGCACGCTCCATTCTTTTTCCAAAGAGACCTTCGAACGGGAAAACGCAGTGAAAATCGGAAACGACCTCACGTCCGATATCTGTTTTCTTTTTGCCGAAGGCGATCATGCCTACTGTGCCATCCGCAACGGCGGTATGGCAAAGGTGCGGATCGAGGATTTCAGCTATGAGATCTACCCGACGTCGGACGCGAGCATCTGGGAAATCAACTGCTTTGAAGGAATGCTTTATTGCGGAACGGTCGACGGGCATATCCTGAAGATCGACAAAGAAACCATGCGGATCGTCAAAGCTGCCGAAGTGTCAAAGAAAAACGTCAAAAGCATCCGCAGGGACGGAAATAAACTGTACGCCGCGTCGCAGGATATGAAATTATACGTCCTTGACGTTGATACGCTCGATATTTTGGCGGTCAGGCGAAACGTACACAAATATATGTATTACATCGCGGGGATCACCGATCACGGCATCGTGACGGTCTCGCATCCGGCATCGGAGATATCGGTCCTGGACAAGGAGACCCTTGAAACGGTCCGTCTGATCCGTGAGCCGCTGCGGCTCAGCGGGCCGGTAAAGCTGGAAGGCGGTATTTTGTACTACGCTTCAAGGAATTTTGACGGAATCAAAACGATGAAGCTCGATTAAAGGAGTATCGGAGAAACGTTGGAAAAGCTATCGAAGGGAAACAGGAGCAGGAGGAACCATTATGCCGCCACCCGAAAAATTCAGAGAAACGCTGGCTGATTTCGCGGTAAGTAAAAGCGATTCGCAGCACCGCTGCAGCACGCGGAAAATGTGCTTCGGCCTGCAGAGAAGAGGACAGCCGCAGGCGGCTATGAAATAATCGGAACCCCGGAGGGAAAATGGTCCGCAAACGATTTCGACATGATATTGCTCCTGCTGCCGATTAGACTTTTTGGAAATGATGCAAAAGCGCGGCCTTCTGACGCAGCAGATCATGGAAGCCTGCCGATGGGATTGTAATCCGGAAATACGGAAATTCGAAAATAATGCGCAATGATCCATACGCAATATGCGTGCGCCGCGACTTTGCGGCAGGACGGCATGCAAATAATGATCATGTGCCTTATTTGAATTTTACTCTTGACAGATGCAAGGCTTCGCAATACACTGACTTATCATAACACAGGAGGAATACTCTTATGAAAAAGAAACTCATCGGACTGCTTGCCGTGCTTCTGGCCTTCGTGATGGTCGGAACTCCGCTTGCTGCTAACGCGGAAACCCGCACTGCCAATACCGTCACTCTTACCGTCGGCGGCGGAACGGCTTCTGTTCTGCCGAGACGTGACGCAAACTGCAACTTGATCCCGCTTCTGGACATCCCCGCGACCAGAGATCAGAACGCGCTTGTCCGGGAACTGAAAAACGTCATCCACGCTACCGGGACTACCTTCATTACTACCGCTCGTTTTGAACATACGCATTGGATCTACGGCGGATATGAGAGAGGAACCGTTAAGACCTGGTACTTCGGCAATTGCAGCTTTAAAGGCTTTGATGGGATCGGTTCTCTGAACTACTACGAGCCTCAGGAAACCGACGGCGATGTCTATAATGACATCCCTTATTATGAATTCCTGTTCACCATCGATCCGCATAGCACCATTCGTCTCAGCGACGGTTGTCTACATTATTGTGATGATGTTTTTGAAAGCAGACTTCATGGTATAGTAAGCCGCATGGAAGGCTGTCATGACTACAACGGTTCCTACGAGTTCTTCGGCCCCAACGGAGAAGATTATTACATTGAGATCGGCGTTTACGATAACTATGCGACTCGTATCACTTGCGATTCGATCCAATATAGTCTTCGTTATACCATCTCTTTCGAGCATTAATGATCCTTTCAGAAACAGCCGCTTCTGATCGAATTTTCCGCTTTGCGGAAAACATGATCCGGAGCTGCCTCAGACAATGACCCGAAGCCGTGCATGCTCCTAACCCCTCGGTTATGAGTATGCACGGCTTTTGGCGTTTTGAGTTGCAGGAAAAAACGTGTTGGAAAACTCTCGAAAACGCAAAAAGACTGAGGGAACTGTGATGTATTAAAAACGTACCAAAATCTCTGCCGCACGATTCAGTCAATTACCCGCACACCTGCCTGCCGCAGGAGCTCCTCGGCCTTTTCGATCCTGCCGTTATCCGGGAGTGCCGCGGGGAGCGTGCAGGCGAGTCCGAGAGCGGCGTATTTCGCGGCGGCCATATCGTGATACGGGAGGAGGCGGACGCTGGTCACGTGGGAAAGAGGCCGCAGCAGTCCGGCGATGGCCGGAATCTCGCCGTCGTTCAGGCCGGGAACGAAGGGGATCCGAATCTCTGTTTTCGCTCCCGCACCATCGAGAAAGCGCAGGTTGTCAAGTATGAGACCGTTCGGCACGCCGGTCAGCCGGAGATGAACGTCGCTGTCCGCCGCCTTTACGTCGTAGAGAAAGACATCCGTATAGGGGACGACCTTTTCAAGCTCCTCCCGCTTCACGTATCCGCAGGTATCCACCGCCGTGGAGATGCCCGCGGCTTTGAGCTTCTTGAGCAATTCCGCGCAGAAATCCGCCTGAAGCAGGCATTCGCCGCCGGAAAGCGTGACGCCTCCGCCTGATGCCTCGTAAAATTCGCGGTCTTCAAGCAGGAGAGGGACGAGCTCATCCGCGGACACCTCGCGGCCGTAGAGCCGCAGCGCGTCCCGCGGGCACGCCTTTACGCATTTTCCGCAGAACGAGCAGCTGGCCCGGTTGAGAACGTGACCGTTTGCGCCAAAATGGTGCGCGCCCCTTTCGCATACCGAAGCGCAGCCTCCGCAGCTTACGCAAAGATGGCCGAAAAGAGCGAGCTCGGTCCCGGAACGCAGCCCCTCGGGATTGTGGCACCAAACGCACCGGAGCGGGCAGCCCTTGAAAAATACGGTCGTCCTCACGCCGTCCCCGTCGTGGACGGCAAATTTTTTGATTTCAAAAATCTGAGCTTTCAACATATCACCTGAAGGCTTCCGGAGGCCGCGGCGCTGTCACATGCCGCCGCTTACGGCCTCCGCGCGTCTGATATAAGCCTCCTGCTGCTCGCGGGGGATGTCGTTCCAGAGAACGTTCCATCCGCATACGCGGATCTGCAGGTTTTTGTATTTTTCGGGATCCTTGCGCGCGAGGCGGAGCGTATCCGCCGAGACGACGTTGAACTGGATATTGACGCCCATTCGTTTCATATAGACCGCAACGAGCGCGTCCATGGCGGCCAGTCCGTCGTCGCCGGTAAGGGCGGAAGGGTGAAGCATGACGTCGAGGTTAAAGCCGCAGCCGGTGTTTTCGGGCTGCACCGCGTCGGTGCAGGAGCGGATCAGCGCGGTCGCGCCGCGCCTGTCGGCGCCGACGGACGGGGACGCGTTCTTCGACGTTTCCTCCCCGCGTCTTCTTCCGTCAGGGGTGGCTTCGGTCTTGGCGCCCTCCCGGACGAATTCCATCGCGCTGTGCAGCTCGATGACGTAGCTCCCGCCGCGGACGTTCTTCGCGCCGTCCGTGATCCGCTTCATTGCCTCGACGATCCGCCTCCCGATCATGTCGGTCTTATGGTCGCCGGTGCCGTATTTCGGGCACTCCTTCGTTACGTACAGGCGCAGCCCGTCATAGCCCTCCCAGTCGGCGTCGAGGATCCTCACAAGCTCCGGAAGGGTGACGGCATGCTCTTCAAAGACGACTTTTTTGATCGCGGCGAGCGAATCCGTCAGGGTGGCGAAGCCGTTCACGACGAGCACGGAATTCGAATGAGGATTGGCGCAGGCATAGCCGTCTTCCGCCAGCGCGAGGCTGTCCGTACGCGTTGAGGAATACAGTATCGCGGGACTGACGTCGGCGCTGTACCGCTCGTAAGTGTTCGTCAGCGCGACGCAGCGGCGGAAGAGGTCGGAAAATTGCGCTTCAAAAGCCGCAAACAGCTCGTCAAATGAGGAATGATCGGTCCCGGTATGCGGTCCGATCTGCCTTTTCATGATCGGATCGAAACCGTCGCGGAGCGCAAGCCCGAGGATCTTCGGCAGATTCGGATAAGCGGCGATGACGTTGCAGCCGCCGCGCGCGAGCGGCTCGTAGCAGCCGGATACGATAAAGCGCTTCGCCTCCTCGTCGCTGCAGCCGCAGGCCGATTTCACGGCTGCCGCGGCGCCCGGCTCACAGACCACGGTGAGGTATTTCCCGCGGCGGATCATGTCGTAGACGCAATACCGTATTTCCTTCGGGGTATCCGTGTTGAACAGGACCTGGATCTTCGGGTTGTGGATATCGAGATCGTCCCAGAGCCGGAGCACGCGCAGCGACAGGCGGCTGTAATAATTCCCGCCGTCCGGCGCCCTGCCGCCGAGGAACAGCGGCTGCCCCCAGTAGTTGCCGATCGCGTAAAACTGCATGAACAGGTAGGCAATGAAATCGTCGAGCTCCGCTTCGGTGTATTTCCCGGAGGCGAGGTCTCTCTCGTAAAACGGTGAAATGACACGGTCGAAGCCGCTCCCGAGCGAGCGGACCTGATAGCCCTCGACACTTTCCGACAGCATGAAATACAGATACATCGTCTGCAGGGCCTCAAGGGTGTCGGTCGGAGCGCCGGTCTCCAGCGTTTTCAGACAGACGGCGATTTTCGCGGTCTTTACGCCGTTTTTCTTCTCCGCGAGCACCCTCAGGCGGTGAATGAAGTCCAGAACAGCCGAAAGGACGATATCTGCCGACTCAAAATAAGCCTTTTCCCGCTCTGTCAGCGCCGCCTTTTTCTCGCGCTCGGCGCGATAGGCCGCCGCACGTCTGCGAAGACCGTAAAAGCCTAACGACAGTATCGAATCCCAGTCCGGGATCGAGTGGTCGTAATCCGGCCAGGTGTCCCAGATCCCGGAATCGTGAAACAGCTTCTTCTCCGCATCAGCCTCGGGGATGACCCTTTCGAACAGCTCCGATGCCCAGACGCTGCGCGTATGCTTCGTCACGAGCCGCCCCCAGGAGTAAAAGCCGACGTACCAGTCGTGCTCGTTCACGTCGATCCGGGTGTTGTCGAGAAGGTATTTCTCCGCCAGCGCCATGATGACGGCGCGCGTCTTCCCGCTCTGCGCCTTCACGAGCGCGTCCAGTCCCGCACGGAGCTCTTCGTCGCTCATCCCGGTCGACGGGTCGTGCTCGTAGCCGTGATATTCAAACCGCTTATAGGCGTTGTGCGGCTGCGCAGGATCGTGGTATTTATGCTCGATGTGTTCCCGGTCGACCGGGTCCATAATGTATTTTTTCGCAGTCAATTCACGCTCCCTCCGCTTCCTCAGACAGCATTTTTGAAAAAACCGATCCCTTCAGACCGGGAAAGCCTTCTTATGTGTCTGCCGCCGTCAGGCCTTGTTCCTTCGCGAGCTCAGCACCAGTCCCGCCGCCAGGGCGATGAGGAAGCCGGCTCCCAAGGCGACCACCAGGCCGGTGGGGAAGGGATTTCCCGTGTCGGAGCCGCTGTCCGAGGCGGAGGAGGGCATGGCCGGGAAGGTGGCGATCCCGGGCAGATCGCCCAGCTCCTCCGTGGAGGCGGGCCGGGGCTCGGTGGGCTTCGGCTGAGTTTCGGTCGGTACGGGGATGGCCTCCGTGGAGGCGGGCACCGACTCAGGCTCGGTCTCCGGGGGCTGGGTCTCGGGAGTGCTGGCGACGTAATAGAAGAAGATATCCAGAGTACCGCCGCCGACGGGCGCGGAGCTCAGGGTGAAGGAAAGCTCGTTCGCGCCGAGCCCGGTCAGATCCGGCTTCAGCCCGTCGGAGAAGCGATATTCCATGCGGATAAAGCGGTAATTCGGGATCAGCGGCGCCGACGGATGGTAAGACTGGCCGATATACAGCTGCTGAGCGATCTGCGGCATGAGGAGCGCGGTCTTTTCCGCGGTGTCCAGACAGTAAACGTTCATCACGCCGCCGTTGATCAGCTTCCCATAAGAAAGTTCCAGCGTGGCGGAGACCGTGTTGGCAGGCAGGGTGAAGCTCGCGGCATTCCTGTCCAGCTGCAGCGTCCGCTCCTCGCGGCCGGTGGAGTAGGTCACTTTGGCGCCTGCATAGCGGCAGCCGTCGTACGTGGGCACGGTAAAGCTTTGCGTCTGACCGGTGGTGAGGGTCGAGCTGCCGCTGAAAAGCGTGGTGCTGCCTTTATCCGGATGTGCCGGATCGTCATAGCCCGTGTGGACGACGGTGTAGCTCAGGAATCTGGCCTTGGCCAGCGTATAATTGAAGGAAAATTCGATCCGGAGCGTCCCCGGGGTTCCCACCAATTGCAGCCCGTCCGGATCGATCTCATGGATATCCGAATGGTAATGCCCCTCGGCGTCGTCCTTCAGGCCGGAGACCAGAGCATAGGAAACGTCGCTGAATTCGTAGCCGTCAATGTCCGGCGGGACCGGCTCCAGCGTCTTGCCTAAGGGAATGACCGTGCTGTCGTGGTATTTGAGATCCGAAAAGGGCCCGCCGTCCGCGGGATAGCCGTGGTAGCGCAGCACGACGGGAACGCCGGTCTGCACGTAAAGGAACGTCAGGTAATAGGACTCCGCAGCGGAGGAATTGCCCGTCAGGGTGACGGAGGTGCTGCTGTCGGTCCGGGAAGAGGAACGGTGAGCGGGGGTGACGGTGGTGATCTGCGCGCCCACGGGAGAAAAGCCCGGTACCTCCGGCGCGGTAAAGGTCCTGCCGACGGAATCCGCCAGCGAGCCGTTCTCCGTGGCTTTGATCAGAAAATACTCCTCCCCGCTGCCGCTCTGGCAGCGATAGGATACCGTATAGAGGCTTTCTGCCGCTTCGGCTCTTTGAGACGGAAACAGAAAGAGGCAGAATAGCAGAAGAAGAGGAAAGGCATAGCGTCTTTTCATGATCGGGGTCACCTCCGTTCGGTATGGAAAACGGTTCTCGGGAATCTCTGCCGTAATTATACCATATTTTCCCGGGAAATGCACCCCCTCGGCGGATAAATTTTCCGGGGCGGGAGGCCCGTGGGAGAGCCTGCGGCGATTTTCCGGCCTTGCACTTTATCGGGTAGTCGGATATAATGGACCCATAGCTTGACGGAGGTGCTGAGTGAGAAGCAGGCAGAACAACAACAGAATTTACTGGGGCGCTGTTTGTCTGCTGTCCGTCGCGCTGGTCACCCTGCGCTTTCTGATGGAGGGGCTGGGGGACAGTGATTTTTACTGGCACGTCACGCTGGGCCGGAAGATCCTGGAGCTGCGGCGCATCCCGAAGACGGATATATTTTCCTGGATCTCTCCGGAGCTGGGGCTGACGGAGACCGCCCATTCCTGGCTGGCGGGGATCCTGCTGTACCTTTGCACGCTGCCCTTTAAGAGGCCCGAATACGGGGCCTGGCTGTATCTGGCCCTCTGCGCGGTCAGCTTCACCCTGATCCTGATCCGGGGCTACCGACGGTCCGCCGGTGAGCGGGACTGCGCGGTGGGGCGGGTCCTCTGCGACATCGGCTTTCCGCTGCTGTCTATGGCGGTGATCTGTACCGCCAGGCCCCAGTCCGTCGGTCTGCAGCTGATGCTGGCGGGCCTTTTCGAGCTGGAGGAGCTGTGGCAGGACGGAAACGGCAGGCGGCACGTGCCCCGGCTGGCGCTGCTCAGCCTGCTGCTGGCCAATCTCCACGGCGGGACGGTCCCGCTGCTGTTTGCCTTCACCGGGCTGTATTTCGGACTGGCGCTGCCCTTCCTGCAGCCGCTGTACCGGCTCCTGCCCCTGGGAAAACGGAACGCTCCGGCGCCCGGCGCCTGGAAGGCTCTGGCGGCCGCTCTTTTGGGAGAGGGCCTGGCGGGCTTGCTCAATCCCTACGGCGGGAAGCTGTATATCTATTTCTTCGTGACCAACAACGACGCCACCAAACGCTTCGTTACGGAATGGCAGCGGGTGGACTTCTCGGACTATGAGAGCTGGCTGAATCTGGCGCTGCCCTTCGCGGTCCTGCTGGCGGCGGCACTGCTGTTCCGCAGGATCAGGCCTCTGTCCCTGCGGGAGGCGCTGTGCGTGGCCGCCATGCTGGCCGGGACGGCGCTGCGGGTGCGGCTGGGCAGCTACGCCGCCCTGACGCTGGCGCCGTATTTGATCCGGTGCTTTGCCGCGCTGACCCCGGAGACCCGGCCGAGGCTCACCGCCTTTTTCGGCAAACGTCTGCCGGCCTTCGCCGCCCTGGCTTTGGTCCTGGCCCTCTGCGGGGCCGTGGGCAGCCGCCTGCTTCCCCGGGAGGAGCCCCTGTGCGACAGCCCCATGAACCGGGTGAGCGAGGGGCTGCAGGAGGCACTGGCTCAGGCGGACTGCGCCAGACTCTATACCTCCTACAACGACGGCGGACTGGTGCTCTTCCTGGGAGGCCGCTCCTTCATCGACAGCCGGGCGGATCTGTTCCCGGAGGAGGTGCTGACCGACGGGATCGGCTTTTCCTACATGGATTTTGAATTTGCCGAGGACGGGCAGGATTTTCTGGATACCTACCGCTTCGACGGGGCGCTGCTGGACCTCGGCTATACCACGGCGGCCCGGGGCTTTCTGGACAGCCTGCCGGACTGGCAGCGGTTCTATGAGGATGATAACTACGTGCTGTACGTGAAAAATGCCGCGCAGCACTGAAAAGGAGATGCATATGCGGATCGAACCGATCGGAGAGCCGCGGGTGATTATGAGCAACCCGGCCTCCCTGCACAATTACTTTGCCTGGCCCAGTGTGGCCCGGCTGAAGAACGGCCGCCTGGCGGCGGCCGCCAGCGGCTTTCGCCTGGCTCACGTCTGCCCCTTCGGCAAGACGGTGATCGCCTTCAGCGAGGACGAGGGCGAGCACTATAGTCTCCCGGCGCCGGTGATCGACACGACCCTGGACGACCGGGACGGCGGGCTGACGCCCTTCGGCAGCAGCGGCCTTATCGTGACCTCCTTCACCAGCTCCCGGGAGCTGCTGATGAAGCGGGCCTTCTGCAACTTCGGCAAGAAGCCGACCCCCGGTCAGCGGGCTTATCTGGAGGCCTATTTCGAGAACCTGAGCGAGGAGGACTGCGCCCGGGACTACGGCTCGCATTTCCGGGTGAGCTTCGACAACGGCGTGAGCTTCGGGCCGGTCTACAACAGCCCGGTGAGCTCGCCCCACGGGCCGACTGAGCTGGCGGACGGCCGCATCCTCTGGGTAGGACACCAAACGGGCCATATCAACGACCGCCCTCTGGCCGCGGCGGAGGTGGATCCGTATACCGGCGCCTGCCGCGTCATCGGCGAGATCGAGCCGATCTATTGGGGCGAGCGCCGGATGACCTCCTGCGAGCCCTATGCCCGGCAAATGCCCGACGGCCGCATCCTCTGCCATATCCGGGTCCAGGGCACCGACGATTTTGCCTCGGTATTCACCCTTTATCAGTGCGAATCGGAGGACGGCGGGCGCCATTGGAGCAAGCCGGTGCAGATCCTGGGAGATTACGAGGGCGCGCCCTCGCATTTGCTGGTCCGCGCGGACGGCAGCGTGATCGCCAGCTACGGCAGACGGCGGGACGGGATCGGGATCTACGCGGCGGTGAGCTTCGATCAGGGCCGGAGCTGGCAGGAGAAGAATCTGCCGTTAGTGACCGGCGGCGAGCTGCGGGATCTGGGCTATCCCATGACCGTCGAGCTGAAGGACGGCACGCTGGCCACGGTCTACTACGGCCACGCGGACCCGGAGGGCCCCGCCGTGATCTTCCAGCAGAAATGGCGGCTTACGGACTAAGAAAAGAAGCCGCCTCGGAGGAAAGGCAAAAGAAACCGAAGGATCCGGGAAATGCCCTTGTACTTTCCCGGAGAAAAGGGTATAAAAAAAAGCGCAGGCACGGCCTGCAGAAAACACCGTACACGCGAAAAAGGAGAGCGCACATGATCATCCGAAAAATCACAGACAATACCACCGTGGATTTCGCGGCAGAGGAACTGAAGAAATATCTGAGAATGATGATGCCCGCGGGCGGCGAGGTGGAGATCCTCTCCCGCGACAAAAAGAGCAGCATGAAGCATCCGAACCCCGCTGAGCTGAAGCTGGGCCTGATGGCGGACTTCGGCCTGTCCACCGATGAGGTGGAGGACCCCAAGCTGGATGATATCGTCCACATCGAGGTGGGCGAGGACGGCGGGATCCTGGCGGGCAGCAACCCCAGAAGCGTGCTTTTCGCCGCGTACCGGTACCTCAAGGAAAACGGCTGCCGCTTCCTCTTCCCCGGCATCGACGGCGAGATCATCCCCGAGAAGAACGCAGGTCCGGTGTCCTATCACCACGCGGCCTCCTTCCGCTACCGCGGCCAGTGCGACGAGGGCGCCCAGTCCCAGGAAAGCGTGCTGGCGGCCATCGACTTCGGCACCAAGCTGGAGCTGAACACCGTTTCCATCGAATTCTTCAACCCCAAGGTCTACTTTGACCGCTACTATCAGCACACGGCAAATCCCGCCCGCAGAAAGCAGGCGGTGGATGCCACGACCACCCTGCAGTGGACCAGAGCCGCCGAGGCGGAGATCACCAAGCGCGGGCTGGAATTTGTCGCCATCGGCCACGGCTGGACCGTGGAGGCCTTCGGCATCTCCTCTGTCTCCGGCTGGGGCAAGAGCGTCGGCGTGACCATCCCCGAGGACAAGAAGGACTTCATCGCCATGATAAACGGCAAACGTGAGCTGCGCAACGGCGTGGCCATGAATACCCAGTTCTGCATGTCCAATCCCGCGGCCCGGAAGCTGGTGGTGGACGCGGTGGTGCGCTACGCGAAGCGCGCTCAGAACGTGAGCATCCTGTCCATCGGCCTGGCCGACTGGCAGATGAACCACTGCGAATGCCCTGAGTGCGTGAAGAAGACGCCTTCCGACTGGTACGTGGTGCTGCTGAACGAGATCGACGACGCCTTCAATAAGGAGGGCATCGACCAGAAGCTGAAATTCTCCATGTACTCCGATACCGCCTGGCAGCCGGAGACCGAGCGCCTGCAGAACCCCGACCGCTTCACGGCCGGCCTGGCGCCCATCACCCGCAGCTACCGCTATTCCGTGGCCACCAAGCCCACGGTGAAGCCTACCCCCTACGTGCGCAACAGATCCGGCCGCTTCGATCAGGTGGAGGAGTACTACATGCGGATGCGCGGCTGGAAGGAAATGGGCCTGAGAGACGTCTGCTGGTGCTTCGAGTATCATTTCTGGAAGGCCTTCACCTACGCTCCCGGCATCCTGGGCTTCGCGAAGCGCATCTACGAGGACGTGCGTTCCTACAAGAACAATGAGATCCTGGGCTGCGTGGAGGATATGTCCAAGCGCTGCTTCTTCCCGAACGGCCTGGAATTCTACGTCTACTGCGAGTCCCTGCTGGATCTGGACAAGCCCTTCGAGCAGATGGTCGAGGAGTATATGACGCTGGCCTACGGCGCGGGCAAGGATGACGCCATGAAGTTCTTTGCCGCCATCGACGGCGCTCTCCGCCAGGACTACCTGGAGACCATCCACTCCAAGCCCGTGAAGCTGGAGCAGTATCATCAGGTCTCCGAGATCGCCAATCTGGAACGGGTGGACGGCATCTGCCGGGAGCTGGAGGAGGCGATGGAAAAATGGCCTGTTCCGGCAAACCGCACCCAGTGGACCGCCTACAGCCTGCTGCCCTACTACACCGAGTACCTGCGGGGCATCGCGCAGGCCTTCATCCTGAAGGCCCAGGGCAAGGATGCCGAGGCCTTAAAGTACTACAAGGATTTCTTCGCCGAATTCGGCAAATACGAGGCGGAGATCGAGCGTTACTACGACCAGCACAACGTGATGGGCGCCTGGACGCCGATCTTCAACGCGAAAGAAGAGCAGGATATGTAAAAGACTCAAGAGAAGGGGGACAGCCGCGGCTGTCCCCCGCTTTTTGTGTCCCGGGTCCCCGGCGGGAAGGCTTGCTTTTTTCCGGCGGGGCGGGTATAACTTTGACATAAGGACGTCTGCCCTGCGCAGGCGGAGAACAAAGGAGAACGACGATGATCATCAGAAAAATCACAGACGACCCGACAGTGGATTTCGCGGCGGAGGAGCTGAAGAAATATCTGAGAATGATGATGCCCGCGGGCGGTGAGGTGGAGATCCTTTCCCGCGACAAAAAGAGCAGCATGAAGCATCCGAACCCCGCCGAGCTGAAGCTGGGCCTGATGGCGGACTTCGGCCTTTCCACCGATGAGGTGGAGGACCCCAAGCTGGACGATATCGTCCACATCGAGGTGGGCGAAGGCGGCGGGATCCTTTCCGGCAGCAACCCCAGAAGTGTGCTGTTCGCCGCGTACCGGTACCTTAAGGAAAACGGCTGCCGCTTCCTCTTCCCCGGCATCGTCGGCGAGCTCATCCCCGAGAAGAACGCAGGCCCGGTGTCCTATCACCACGCGGCCCCCTTCCGCTACCGCGCCCAGTGCGACGAGGGCGCCCAGTCCCAGGAAAGCGTGCTGGCGGCCATCGACTTCGGTACCAAGATGGAACTGAACACGGTCTCCATCGAATTCTTCAATCCCAAGGTTTATTTCGACCGCTATTATCAGCACACGGCCAATCCCGCCCGGAGAAAGCAGGCGGTGGATGCGGCGACCACCCTGCAGTGGACCAGAGCCGCCGAGGCGGAGATCAGCAAGCGCGGGCTGGAATTTGTCGCCATCGGCCACGGCTGGACCGTGGAGGCCTTCGGCATCTCCTCCGTGTCCGGCTGGGGGAAGAGCGACGTGACTATCCCGGAGGACAAGAAGGACTATATCGCCATGATAGACGGCAAACGGGAGCTCTACAGGGGCGTGGCCATGAACACCCAGTTCTGCATGTCCAATCCGGCGGCCCGGAAGCTGGTGGTGGACGCGGTGGTGCGCTACGCGAAGCGTGCCCAGAACGTGAGCATCCTCTCCATCGATCTGGCGGACTGGCAGATGAACCACTGCGAATGCCCCGCGTGCGTGAAGAAGACGCCCTCCGACTGGTACGTGGTGCTGCTGAACGAGATCGACGACGCCTTCACCCGGGAGGGGCTGGATCAGAAGCTGAAGTTCTCCATGTACTCCGACACCGCCTGGGAGCCGGAGACGGAGCGCCTGCAGAATCCCGACCGCTTTGTGGCCAGCCTGGCGCCCATCAGCCGCAGCTACCGCTATTCCGTGGCCACCGAGCCCCAGGTGAAGCTCACCCCCTACGTGCGCAACCGGACCGGCCGCTTTGATCAGGCGGAGGAATACTACGCGCGGATGCGCGGCTGGAAGAAAATGGGCCTCAGGGACGTCTGCTACTGCTTCGAATATCACTTCTGGAAGGCCTTCACCTACGCGCCAGGCATCCTGAGCTTCGCAAGGCGCATCTATGAGGACGTGCGCTCCTATAAAAACAACGGGATCCTGGGCTGTCTGGAGGATATGTCCAAGCGCTGCTTCTTCCCGAACGGCCTGGAGTTCTACGTCTACTGCGAGTCTCTGCTGGACCTGGACAAGCCCTTCGAGCAGCTGGTGGACGAGTACTTGGGCCTTGCCTACGGCGCGGGCAGGGAGGACATGATGAAGTTCTTCACGGCCATCGACGGAGCTCTCCGCCAGGACTATCTGGAGAGCATCCACTCCAAGCCCGTGAAGCTGGAGCATTACCACGATCCCTCCGAGATCGCCAATCTGGAGCGGGTGGACGGCATTTGCCGGGAGCTGGAGGAGGCGATGGAGAAATGGCCTCAGCCGGCAAACCGCGTCCAGTGGACCGCGGTCAGCCTGCTGCCCTACTACACCGAGTACCTGCGGGGCATCGCTCAGGCCTTCATCCTGAAGGCCCAGGGCAAGGACTCCGAGGCGCGGAAGTATTATAAGGATTTCTTCGCCGAATTCGGCAAGTACGAGGCGGAGATCGAGCGCTACTACGACCAGCACAACGTGATGGGCGCCTGGACGCCGATCTTCAACGCGCGGGAAGAGCAGAACATGTAAAACAGGGGCGGGGAGCGGCCTTTGGCCGTTCCCTGCTTTTTCTGAAAGGCTGAAAGAATAGGTGCAGAAGGCTGCGGAAAACGCGGAGCGGCATCAGCCGACCCCGGATCCGGTACTGCAGGCGCTCTTATCTGTTCCGTGCTCCCTGATGAATATCGCGAACAGCACTGCGGCCGTGACGCAGCAGAGAATATCCGTGATCGGCGTTGCCGCAACGATCCCGAAGGTGGGGATCCGTTTGTTCAGGAGAAGCATCAGAGGGATATCGATCAGCCCCTTGCGCATCAGGGCAAGGATCAGGGAGCTTCCGCCCCGCCCGGTAGCCTGAAAGAAGGAGATCACGGCGTAAGCCCAGGCGGAGAAGGGCGCGCCGATGCTGAGGATCCTGAGGAAAGCCGCGCCATACCGCAGTGAGTCTGCCTCGGTACGGATGAAGAGACCGATAAGCTCCTCACTGAACAGTGCGTTCACGCCCAGACAGCTCAACGCGATCAGGAAGGATACTCCGGCAGAAAAGAATATGACGGACTTCATGCGCTTTCTGCTGCCGGAGGCATAATTGTAGCCGATCAGGGGAAGGACCCCCTGAGACATGCCGCGCACGAAGGAATGTGCCAGCATGTTGACCTTCTTCGCAACACCGATGCCGGCCTGAGCGGCGGTCCCGCTGGCGGCGATCAGATTATCCAGGACGGCGTAGGAGATATTTTCGCATAAGGTCATGAGACAGGCCGGTATCCCTACCCGGAAGATATCGGAGGGAATGCCCTCCCGCAGCATTTCCGGGCGGAAGCGGATCGACAGCGAGAACCGCTTTCTTCTGAAAATGATGACCAGAAGATAATAGCAAAGGGAACAGAGATTGGAAAGGGCCGTGGCGATAGCTGCGCCGAGCGCCTCCTGCCCCTTCGGCAGAATGACGAACATGAACAGCGGGTCGAGACCGATATTGAGCACGCCGCCGATCACGATCCCGAGACTGGCCTCAAACGAAAAGCCTGTCGCACGGATCAGATGGGACATCAGGGTGCTCATGGACGTGGCCGTACCGCCGAGGATCACGGCCACGGTAAGATAAGCGGCCGCATTCCGGTGTACGACAGGATCCGAGCCGCCGAGAAGATCCAGAAAACCGTCCCGGAGGAGGAAGACCACCAGGCAATAGAGGACCGTGACCGTGAGGCAGCCCCAGACGGCAAAGGCAGAAGCCAGCCTGGCTCTCCGGGCATCCTCCCTGCCCAGTGCGCGCGAGATCACGCTGGCGCTTCCCACCCCGAAAAGATTGGAGACGGCGGAGAGGAACATGAACGCGGGCATGCAGACCGTAACGGCCGTGATCAGCTCGTCGCTCCCGGTCATGCCGATAAACAGGGTATCCGCCATATTATAGATGACAAGAATGATCTGACCGAGAACAGAGGGCAGCGCGAGCTTCAATACCGCTTTCCCGACAGAAGTATTTTCAAATAAATCTTTCTTTTGATCCATTCTCCACCGCCTCTACAGAATATTATTTTGCCGCGTCCGTGCTTATAAGCAAATCATAGTTGCAATTTCAATAATGTCAAATTATAATATATGCTATATCAATAAGAATAACTTATTTGGAGGCAATATGATCGATCCTAAGGTGCATACACTGATCGCCGTTTATGAGTGCGGAAGCTTCGTCGCGGCGGCCCGAAAGCTGAACATAACGCAGCCGGCGGTAAGCCAGCACATCAAGGCGCTGGAGGAGGAGCTGGATATCCGTATCTTCAATCGGTCAAGGGGCAGGATGATCCTGACAAAGCAAGGCGAAACAGCGGTCCGCTGCGCCCAGAAGATGGTCGGTCTGGAGAATCTGCTGCGGCAGGAGCTGAAGGACAGCCGCGCCCAGAAGGAGCATCTCACCATTGGCGTTACGCATACGGCGGAAAGCAATCCCATAGCCGAAGCCCTGGCAAAATACTGCCTGATCAATCAGGGCGTAAGCATAAAAATGATTACTGATACTATAAATAATCTTTATGTGAAGCTTCGGAATTATGAACTGGATCTGGCTATCGTGGAGGGCAGAAAGCAGGAGGAGAACGTCAATTTCCTTCAGCTGGATACGGATTACCTTTGTCTTGCCGTATCGCCGAACCATCCCTTTGCCGGCCGCAGCATGGTCACGCTCAACGAATTGAAGAAGGAGCAGCTGATCCTGAGACTTCCGAATTCCGGCACCAGAAACCTTTTCGTCGCGCATTTGGAAAGCAATAACATGAGCATCAAGGACTTCAACGTGATCCTGGAGCTGGATAACGTTGCGACGATCAAGGACCTGATCCGGCGGGATTTCGGTGTATCTATCCTGCCCAGAAGCGCCTGCCTGGACGAATTGAAAAAGAAGAAGATCGTGAGCCTGCCGGTAGAGAACCTCAGCATGATCCGCGAGATCAATATCGCGTACCGCAGCGACTTCGTGCAGATGGAGATGCTGCGCGGGATCATTGAGGCGTATAATGCTGTGCTGATGGCTTATCAGAAATAAGACGGAAGAGAAACGAAGGGAGCCGGACGTTATGGGAAGGATCGACGATTTGCGTGAGGAACTGGATCGCTATTTTGCGGCGCATGAGCTCAGCGGGATGCTGCGGGTCACGCAGCGGGACCGGGTGCTGCTGCGTTATCAGCACGGATACGCCGACCGGGAGACCGGAGAGCCCTTTACCGAGGCCTCCCGCTTCAAGTGGTATTCCGTTTCCAAGCAGCTGTGCGCGATCGGTGTCATGAAGCTGGCGGAGCAGGGCCTGTTCGACTTCACCGCCCATCCCGGCAAATACGTGCCCGAGGCCCGGGGCTTCCATCCCGGGGTGAACTTTGCGCGGCTGCTGCACCATACCTCCGGGATCCCGGATCCGTACCAGACCCCGGAATTCCGCAGCAGCCACACGCCTTCCCTTGAGCGGCTGAGGAAGGACGTCCGGGAGCTGACGGCTTATCCGCAGGAATTTGCCCCGGGAACGCAGGAGCATTATATCAACGCGGGCTTCATCCTGGCGGCGCTGGCGCTGGAAAATATCACCGGAGAGGACTACGGGGACTTCATGGAGCGGGAGGTGCTGGCGCCGCTGGGCATGAAGAACGCCTGCATTGACCGGGACGGAAGAGCAGTGCCGGACCGGGTGCAGGGCTACAGCCGGGACGGGGAGGACGGCCCCGTTTACCCGGTGCAGCCGCCCATGGCCTGGATGCGGGGCGCCGGCGACGTGCTGGGCACGGTGTCCGATCTGTACTGCCTGAACCGGGAGCTCAAGGCGCCCCGGCTGCTGCGGCCGGAAAGCTGGCAGCTGATCCTGACGCCGGAGCCGCTTAATCATAAGGGCCTGGGCTGCACGCTGACCTCCTGGCACGGCCGCAGACGCGTCACCCACAACGGCGGGCATCTGGGCTTCCGCAGCCTGCATATTCAGCTGCCGGAGGAGGACTTCGATCTGATCTTCCTCAGCAACGCCGGGTATCACAATTCCGGCCGGGCCGACGTGGCGGAGATGGTCTACCGCTGTTTCTTCGAGGAGGACGCTGCGGCAGAGGAGGGGCCTGACCTGGACAAGGGCTACGTGTAAGAAGCGGTGGGAGCGCGGTACGTTCCCCGCTTATCGCTGTCAGCCCGCGCGGCATGCGCGTCCGCCGGGACACTTTGCAAAAAAGCGTTTGACAGCAGGAAAATCCATGATATAATTTCACTGCGCGATGGCGTTCAAACTGAGGAACAGCCTTTGGTCTTACGCAATAGAGGACTGCGAACCGTGTCAGGTCGGGAACGAAGCAGCACTAAACAACCTCTCTATGTGCCGTAAGGAAGCCGGAGGACTGCAGGGCGGCGTCACCGCGTTTTTTTCTTGCAATTTTTACGTCCAGGTGGTATCATGGCCCCAAAGGCCTATATTTATGGGCTTATTTCCTATTGGGTGAAGACAATGGCTTATGTGGCGCTGTACCGCAAATGGCGTCCGACCGATTTTGGTGCGGTCAAGGATCAGGACGCGATCGTGGCGACTCTGAAAAATCAGATCCTGTCGGATCGGGTGGGGCATGCCTACCTGTTCTGCGGGTCCCGGGGAACCGGTAAGACTACCGTGGCGAAGATATTTGCCAAGGCGGTGAACTGCGCCCAGCCTGAGGACGGCTGCCCCTGCGGAACGTGCGCCATGTGCCGCGCCGTGGACGAGGGCAACTCCATGAACGTCATCGAGATCGACGCGGCCTCCAACAACGGCGTGGACAATATCCGGGAGATCCGGGAAGAGGTCCAGTACCGTCCCGCGGAGGGCAAATACCGGGTCTACATCATCAATGAGGTCCACATGCTGTCTACCGGCGCCTTCAACGCGCTGCTGAAGACTCTGGAGGAGCCGCCGGCCTACGTGATGTTCATCCTGGCCACCACGGAGCCCCACAAGATCCCGGCCACCATCCTTTCCCGCTGCCAGCGCTACGATTTCCACCGGATCACGGTGGAGGGCATCATCGGCAGACTGAAGGAGCTGGTCGCGGGCGAGGGCGTCGAGGCGGAGGATAAGGCCCTGTCCTACATCGCCCGGAAGGCGGACGGCGGCATGCGTGACGCCATCAGCCTGCTGGACCAGTGCATCTCCTACGAGGGCGAAGGGAAGCTGACCTACGAAAAAGCCCTGAGAGCGCTGGGAACGGTGGACAGCGATATCTTAAGCCGCTTCCTGCGGGCGCTGCTGCGGCAGAGGACCGGCGAGGCCCTGGCGGTGATCGAGGAGGTCCGGCTGAAGGGCCGCGAGCTGGGACAGTTCGTGCAGGATTTTGTGTGGTATCTGCGGAATTTGCTGCTGCTGATGAGCGCGGAGGCCACCTCGGACCTGCTGGAGATCTCAGAGGAGGACTGGCTGAGGCTGGAGGAGGAGGGCCGGATGACCGAGCCCACCGAGCTGATGCGCTTCATCCGCCTGTTCTCTTCACTCTATAATGATATGCGGAATGCCGCCGACAAACGGGTCCTTCTGGAGGTGGCGGCCATCAAGGCCACCCGCCCGCAGACGGAGCTGGAGCTGGACAGCCTGACGGCCAGAGTCGCCATGCTGGAGCGGCAGCTGGCGGAGGGCAGCTTCACGGTGAAGGCGGAGGCCGCTGCCCCGCAGGCCCCGGCCGCGGCGGAAAAGGAGACCGTGCAGGAAACGGAGCTTAAGATCCTCAGCCCGGCCGCCTGGCAGGACCTGCAGGAGATCAAGGATAAATGGCAGAGCCTGGTGAAGGGGCTGGATTATCAGGTGAGAAAAAGCCTGTCCGGGGTCTGGCTGGAGCCGAAGGACGGCGGTGTCATGGGCATCGTTTTCCCGGAGGCCTTCAATTACAACTGCGCTCTGCGCTTCCGGACGATGGAGTTTCTGGAGAAGCAGCTGGCCGAGCAGTACGGCGTCACCGTGCGTTTTGACAGCCGGGTGGCGGGACATAAGGAAAAGGAACCGCAGTTCGTGACCGATGAGGAACTGGCGGCAATACATATGGAAATTGAAACGGAGGGTTAAGTCATGGCAAAATTCGGTGGTTATCCCGGGGGAATGCCCGGCAACATGGGAAATCTGATGAAGCAGGCTCAGCGTATGCAGCGTCAGATGGAGGAGATGCAGAAGGAACTGGAGGCGAAGGACTATACGGTGACGGCCGGCGGCGGTGCCGTGGAGATCGTCATTTCCGGCGCCAATGAGGTGAAGTCTCTGACCATCAAGCCCGAGGCGGTGGATCCCGATGACGTGGAGATGCTCCAGGATCTGCTGGTGGCGGCGATGAACGAGGCCCTGCGCACGGTGGCATCCGATAAGCAGTCCACCATGGGAAGCCTTGCCGGAGGCCTGAGCTTCTGAGATGGAATATTACAGCAGTCACATCCGGGATCTGGTGGAGGAGCTGTCCAAGCTTCCGGGCATAGGGGCGAAATCCGCCGGCAGACTGGCCTTTCACATTATCGGTATGCCGGAGGAGGCCGTGGACCGGCTGGCGGACAGCATCGTTTCCGCCAAACGGAACGTGCGGTTCTGCCGTTTATGCCAGACACTGACCGATGAGGAGCTTTGTCCGATCTGTGCCGGCAGCACCCGGGACCGGTCTCAGATCATGGTGGTGGAGAACCCCCGGGACCTGGCCGCCTATGAGCGGACGGGCCGCTATAACGGACTGTACCATGTACTGCATGGCTGCATTTCCCCGGCACTGGGCATCGGTCCCTCGGACATCCGGCTGAAGGAGCTGATGGAACGGCTCCAGCAGGAGGATGTGAAGGAAGTGATCATTGCCACCGGCTCGACCCTGGAGGGAGAGACCACGGCCATGTATATCAGCAAATTGATCAAACCGACAGGCATCATTACCAGCCGGATCGCCAGCGGCGTACCGGTGGGCGGTGACCTGGAGTGCATTGACGAGGTGACCCTGCTCAGGGCGCTGGAGGGAAGGAGAACGCTGTAGGCGGATAGTATGGACAAATACAGTTTTAATATCAAGGCAGACAAGATCCAGAAGCTGGTGAAAAAGGGCGAATACGAGGCGGCCGCCAAGATCGCCGATACCGTGGACTGGGAAGAGGTCAAATCCGTCCGGCTCCTGACCATCACCTCCGCGGCCTATGAGCACATCCGGGATTACAAAAGCGCCATCGAGCTGCTGCAGATGGCCTATGAGGAATCCGCGGTGGGCAAACGCATCCTGTATAAGCTGACGGGCCTGGCCATTGCGGACCGGGATCTGGAGCTGGCGCAGAAGTATTATGAGACTTATCTGCAGGAGGCACCGGAGGAAAACGGCCGGTATCTGCTGCGGTATCTGCTGGCAGAGCTGAAGGGAGAGCCGTTAGACAAGCGGATCGCGATCCTGGAGACCTACCGCAAATATGAATTCGAGGAAGAGTGGGCCTACCGCCTGGCCGAGCTGTATGACGAGGCGGGCATGGAGGAATCCTGCGTGAAGCTCTGCGACGACATCATTCTCTGGTTCGGCGTGGGACAGTATGTGGATGCGGCCCTGAAGCTGAAGGAAAAATACGCACCTTTAAGCGAGGATCAGCAGGAGCACCGGGACAATAAAGCCTTCTACGAGCAGCGTTATCAGAACGTGGTGGAGGAATTTGCCGGGCGCGAGGAGGCTCTGGCGGCAGCCGAGGCGGCCAGAAAGGGCCTGCCGGCCGAAGAGGACGAAGAAGAAGCGGCGCCGGAAGAGGACGAGACCGCTCCCGAGACGGCTCAGGAGGCGGCCTGGCAGAAGCAGATCCGGCTGGTGGAGGCGTCCACGCTGGAGGAAGCGGTCCCCGCCGCGCTGGAAAAGCTTTCCGCTTATCATGAAGAACGGGGCGAGGTGATGAGCAAGCTCACCCGTATCCCGGCGCTCAAGCTGAACGCCATGGGCCTGGACGCGGCCATGCCGCACCTTACGGGCAAGGACGTGCTGGTGGATGGTGCCTCCGCGCTGTCTGAGGAGGTCCTGGGCGATATCGTCCATGCCGTGAAGGCGGCCTGCCCGCAGGTCTTCGTGCTGGCCGACGCGCCCACCGAGCTGCCTTATCTGGACGCGCAGCTGGGGAATTATCTGAAGGCGGCGGAGGAGGACGATCTTCCGGAGATCGCCATCAGCGCACCCGGCGATACCGTGGTGATCCATCTGGACGAGGTCCTGGCGGAGACCGCTGAGGACGAGGCCCCCGAGAACGTGGACAGCCTGGGCGAGACCAAGATCCATGTGATGGGCGACAAGGCGGAGAAGCTCGCCGAGACGGCTGCTGAAGCCGCTGCGGAAGCGAAAGAAAAGGCTGAGGAAGCCGCTGCGGAAGCGGAAGAAAAGGCTGAGGAAGTTATTACGGAAGCGGAAGAAAAGGCCGCGGAAGTTGTTTCGGAAGCGGAAGAAAAGGCTGAGGAAGTCATTACGGAAGCGGAAGAAAAGGCTGAGGAAGCCGCTGAAGAATTAGAAGAAAAGACCGAAGCCCTTGAATCGGGCGAATACCAGCAGTCCACGATCGAGGATTTCTTCCGTGAGCATCCGGTAAAGGAAGCGGCCGAGGAAGGCGAGATCCTGCCCATGCTGATCCCGACGGCGGTCAGCGAAGCGGCTGAAGCTGTGCAGGAACAGAAAGCTTCTGCCTCCGAAACGGCGGAAGAAGTGAATACCGCCGCTGAGATCGCGGAGGAAAGGACCGAAGACAAGCTCGATGAAGCGGGCGATGCTTTGGACAAGGCATTTGCAGAGACGCTGGCACAGCTTAATGCCATTGCGGAGGAGACCCGGGAAACGCTTGACGCAGGCGCAGGGGCAGCCGAGGCACAGCAGGAGACTGCTCAGACGGAGAAGCTGGCCTTCAATTCGTCGCTGGAGGATACGCTGAACTTCGTGCTTCCGGATCTGGACACGCTGGAGGAAGACAAAGAAGACAGCAAGACCAAGACGCAGGATATCACGGATGCGCTGCTGGCTGCGGCGGCAAAGGCAGAGGCCGAAGAGGCGGAAGCCAGAGCGGCAGCTAAGGAAGCGGAAGCCAGGGCGGCAGCTAAGGAGGCGGAGGCCAAAGCGGCAGCTAAGGAAGCGGAAGCCAGAGCGGCAGCTAAGGAGGCAGAGGCCAGAGCGGCAGCTAAGGAAGCGGAAGCTAACGCGGCAGCGGAAGCGGCGGCAAAAGCAGCCGCAGAAGAGAAACTTCCGGAGGAGACTCCTGCAGTACTCAACGCTGCGGCGGCAGCCGTGACGGAAGCGGCTGCGGAAAAGCCCGCAGGCGGCATGAAGAAGGTGCTGCCGGGCAGCATGACGGAGCAGGCCTTTGTGGAATATGCCCTCAATTACCTGAAATCCATCGACTGCGTTCTGGATGACGAGGGCGAGGAAGCCCTGCTCGACGCGGCCCAGCACCGTCTGGAGGAGGACATCGCACTGACCAAGGGCGAAGCGGAGGACATGATCGAGAGCGCTGCCGATCTGTCGGAGAAGAAGGGCGGCCTGTTCACCCGCCGATACAACAAGGAAGGCTATCTGATCGTAAAGGGCAAATACATCGTTTGATCACAAAGGACATCCCATATGAAGAAAATCGTCGTTAAGTTCGGCGGCACCTCTCTGGCCGACGCCGGGCAGATCAAAAAAGCAGCCGAGATCATCCTGGCGGACCCGGATCGGCGTTTCGCGGTGGTATCAGCTCCCGGAAAACGCTTCAAGGAGGACACCAAGGTCACGGACCTGCTGCTGAATGCCTGGAGATGCGCCGATGCGGGGGAGGATTTCGCCCCGCTGCTGGCGGAGGTGGGCGGAAGACTGCGGGAGATCGCAGCGGAGCTGGGGCTGGAGATCGAATTTTCGGAGGAACTCCGGAGGATCGGCGAGCAGCTGAGCAGCCGCCCCGAGCGGGAATATACCGCCAGCCGGGGAGAGTATTTCTCCGGCAGACTGATGGCGGCCTACCTGGGCTGGCCCTTCCTGGATGCGGCGGACTGCATCGTATTTGACGAAAACGGACAGCTGATGGAGGAGGAGACCGACCGGCGGCTCGCTGCCGGGACGGCAGGGCTGGAACGGGCGGTGATCCCCGGCTTTTACGGAAGAGATACCGCAGGACGGATCAGGACCTTCTCCCGGGGCGGCTCGGATATCACCGGTTCCCTGGTGGCCAGAGCCGTGGACGCTTCCCTCTACGAAAACTGGACGGACGTTTCGGGCCTCCTGTTCACCGATCCGCATATGGTCAAGGACCCGGCGGTGATCCGCTATATTACTTATGAAGAATTACGGGAGCTGTCCTACCTGGGCGCCTCCGTGCTGCATGAGGATGCGGTCTTCCCGGTGAGGAAGGCCGGTATCCCCATCAACATCCGCAATACGAACCGGCCGCAGGACGACGGCACGCTGATCGTAGCCGAGCTGCCGGAGGGGTATGACCCCGGCGCGGTCACCGGTGTGGCCGGCAAGAAGGGCTATACCACCGTTCACGTGACGAAATCGCTGATGAACAACGAGATCGGCTTTGCTGCCCGGCTGCTGATGATATTTGCCGAGCACGGGGTATCGCTGGAGCACTGCCCCACCGGTATCGATACCATCGCCGTGGTGGTGCAGGAGGCGCTGTTTGCTCCGAAGAAGGACGCCATCATGGCGGCGATCCGGCAGGAACTGCAGCCGGAGGAGCTGTATCTGGACGAGGATCTGGCGGTGATCGCCGTGGTCGGCACCGGTATCATGAACAACCGGGGCGTGGCGGCGCGGGTCTTCACGGCGGTGGCCGGAGAAGGCGTCAACGTCCGCATGATCGACTCGGGCGCCGGCGGCAAGGACATCATTCTGAGCGTGCGGTCCGGAGACCTGGAGGCCGCCGTGCAGGGGATCTATAAGGAATTTGCCTGAGAAGGGCGGCGGGATGGACGGCGCGCTCCGCGGGGACTCATCCGGCAAGACGCGGCGGGAAAGCCGGGAAAGGAAGCAACATGGGCTTATTTGACAAGAAATTCTGCGACATCTGCGGAGAGAAGATCTCTTTCCTGGGCAACCGCAAGCTGGAGGACGGCAATATGTGCGGGACCTGCGCCAAGAAGATCTCACCGTTTTTTTCCGGCAGACGCAAGACCACGGTGGCGGACATGAAGGAGCATCTGGCGTACCGGGAAAGCAACAGACTGGCCCTGGCCGGATTTGCCGCTTCGGAGACCTACGGGGAGGGCAAGAAGCTGTACATCGACCGGCAGACGGAATGCTTTGCGGTCAGTTTCAATGCTCCCGGCAGCTGGGAAAAGGAAAACCCTGACGTGATCCCGCTGCGGGAGGTGACCTCCTGCAAGCTGGATATCCGGGAAAACCGTGAGGAAGAGTTCACGGAGGACGAGCAGGGCAAAAAGACGAGCTTTACGCCGCCCCGGTACAAATTCTATTATGATTTTGAAGTCAAAATGGAACTGAGCAGCAGATGGTTCAGCGATCTGGAGATCAAGCTGAACTCCTCCGAAGTGGAGGGGCTGAATTCTCAGAAATACCATGATTACGAGCTGATGGGCGCGCAGATGGTCGCTGCCGTGACCGGCGAGCCGCTGAACATCACCCCGGCGAATCCCTTCGCAACGGCAAATGCCGCGGCGAAGATCGAGGCTCTGAACAACAAGACGCAGGCAGCTGCTCCGGCGGTGACCGCGAATGCCGCGGCGAAGATCGAGGCTCTGAACAGCAAGGCGCAGGCAGCTGCTCCGGCAGTGACCGCGAATGCCGCCGCGAAGATCGAGGCCTTGGCCGGAAAGAGCGAGGCGGCGGCCGAGCTGGCCCTGAAGGAGCAGTATCTGCAGCAGATCCGGAACGGCTGGGCTATGGAAATGGTCTGCCCGAACTGCAGGAAGACCGTGACCACGAAATTCTGCCCGGACTGCGGCGGCCAGGCAGTGGCGAAGGCCGGACTCCGCTGCTCCGCCTGCGGCGCGGATCTGTCTCAGGAGGGCGGCAGCAAATTCTGCCCCAACTGCGGTCATCAGATCGGCGCGGAGGACGTGATCCTGCGGTAAACGCGGACGGGATCCGCTTAGAAGCAAGGGGGACAGGCCCGGGCCTGTCCCCTTTTAATTTGCGGAAACTGCCGGATGGCAAAGTACGAAAAGAAACCGAGAAAAAAGGAAAAAAGGTATAAAAAAAGGTTGACAACGGAAACACCTTGTGGTAGTCTAAGCAATGCGCCTCGCAAAGAGGCCAGGCACTTTGACAATTAAATGATGCAATCCAACCCTGAAGATTCTTTAAATTGAAAAACAGCGGACCTAAATGTAGGAACGCGACGCTTAATCAACGTGAGGATGTTCAGAGAAGAACAAACGACCTAAACAAGGTAAAATACGGACA
>JAZLJI010000116.1:0-8275 GCA_045617825.1 Lachnospiraceae bacterium | reverse complement strand
CTTCCCTTTAAGCCTTCAAGCTCCATAAGTACAAGTACGCCAACAACTTCTCCGCCAAGCTTTTCAACAAGCTTAATCATAGCTTCTGTTGTTCCGCCTGTAGCGATAAGGTCATCTATGATGACAACCTTCTGACCGGGCTTGATGGAATCCTTATGCAGCTCCACCACGGCGGTGCCGTATTCCAGGGCGTATTCGCAGCTCACGGTCTCCCGGGGCAGCTTGCCCTTCTTCCGGGCCAGGACGAAGGATTTGCCGAAGGAGTAGGCTACCGGCGAGCCGAAAATGAAGCCGCGGGACTCAGCGCCCACCACCACGTCGAAATCCAGATCCTTCAGCATGCCGCACAGGCTGTCCACCGCCAGATGAAAGCCCTCCGCGTCCTGCAGGATACCGGTCACGTCCCGGAACATGATCCCGGGCTCCGGGAAATCGGGGATCGTGATCACATACTCTTCCAGTTTCTTCATAAGCATCCTCCTGTCAAAAGAAAGATCCGGGAAGCGGTGCTCCTCGGATCTTTCTTTTTGGTATCTTATCGTTTCCGATGGTGGCTGACAGGCTCGAACTGTCGACCTCTACCTTGTCAAGGTAGCGCTCATCCCAACTGAGCTAAGTCACCGCAGGAAATGTTGTACCATAAAGCGGCGGGCTTGTCAAGCAAATGTTTCGGAAGTTTTTTCCTGCCCCGCCGAAGCCGCCCTGTGCCCGTCAGGCTTGGATTTTTCCGAGCACCGTCGCCAGGACGCCGGTCGAAATACCGATCGCGGCGAGCACGGCAGTGAGGATGAGCGCGATCAGCAGGCCGCAGAAAAACGACCGGGCATAATTGCGGCGGTTGATATTGTCGTTATTGAACGAAAAAACGATCATCATGATGAAGCCCACCAGGGGAACGCAGAACAGAACGCTGTAGCCGAAATAGGCCCAGGCACTCAGCGGGCGGAATTTCTCCGGTCCCTCATATCCGTATTTATCCATATTTTCCTCCTTTTGCGCCGTAAACGGCTTTTACATTATTTTATAAAAAATTTATAATTTTGTCAAGAATTTTTTAGCTGTCTCTCCCGTCTGCCCCCAGTATCCGATAATGGCGGATCTGGAACTGCACGGTCGTCCTCCCGTTCCATTCGTGGAGCATGGGCTCGTAGGCGAGGGCCATGGTGATGCTCCTCTGCCCCCGCTCCAGGGCGGTCAGGGTCTTCTCTCCCAGCGCCGCGCGGATATCCTCCTCGAACTGCTCCGCCGGGCCGAACCAGATGCCCTCGTAGAGGAACCCGGCCTCGGTGCCGAAGCGCAGCCTTACCGCGTTGCGGCTCTGGCCCAGCACCTTCATATCGCAGACCTTAAGGCTGCTCTGCCCGAACAGCGGCCGGTCGTTGCCCTTGCCGAAGGGGGCCAGCCCCTCCCATTCCCGGATCCGCTCCGGGGTGGCATATTCCGGCTTCATCACGGCGTCCAGCCGCACCGTTTCCTTCAGATCCTCGTCGCTCAGCCCGCAGCCCTCGTTCAGCTGCCGGCGGAATTCCGCCAGATTTTCCGTTCTCAGGGAAAATCCCGCTGCCATGGCGTGGCCGCCGAAGCGGTCCAGCAGCGCCTTTGCCCGGTCCAGGCCCTCATACATGTTATAGGCCTCGATGGAGCGGCCCGAGCCCTTGATGATGTCCCCGGTCCCGGTCAGCACCAGCGCCGGGCGGGCATACTCCTCCCGCAGGCGGCCGGCCACGATCCCCGCCACGCTTTCATGGATCTCCGGCAAATGCACCACCAGCACCCGGTCCTTTTCCAGGCCCTCCCGGACAATGGCCTCCTCGGCGGCCCTCCGGCCCTGGTTCGTCAGCTCCTTCCGCTGGTTGTTCAGCTCCTTCAGCCGTTCCGCGAAGGGCAGCGCCTCGGCCAGGCTCCTCGCCTCCAGCAGCCGCTGCACCGTTTCCACGGTCTCCAGGCGGCCTGCCGCATTGAAGCAAGGGCCCAGGATAAAGCCCAGATGGTAGGCCGTGAGCGGCTTCCCCTCCAGCTCCGTCACCTTCAGCATGGCCCGCAGGCCCGGCTGACGGCTCTCCTGCAGCAGCCGCAGTCCCTCCTTCACCAGGATGCGATTTTCCTCCGCCAGGGGCATGACGTCCGTCACTGTGGCGATGGCAGCATAGGGAATCAGCTCCTCCAGCTCCTCCTCCGCCCGGCCCAGCTCCCGGTACAGCAGCTGCATCAGCTTGAAGGCCACCGCCGCGCCGCAGATTTCCTTATAGGGATACGGGCAGTCCTCCTGCTTGGGGTCCACCGCGGCCAGGGCCTGCGGGATCCCGTCTCTGGGCGGCTCATGGTGGTCGGTGATCAGCACCTTCATGCCGCATTTGCCGGCCGCCGCCACGGCCTCGTGGGCGGCGATCCCGTTGTCGCAGGTGAGCAGCACCCCGGCGCCCCAGGCCGCCGCCTCCTCCACGATCCTGAGGTTCAGGCCGTAGCCCTCGCTCATCCGGTCGGGCGTGTAGACCCGGACCGTCCCGCCCAGCCCGCTCAGAGCCTGCTTCAGGATCATCCCGGAAAATACGCCGTCCGCGTCAAAATCCGAGGCCACCGCGATCTTCTCTCCCGCCGCCAGGCTCTGCCGCAGCAGGGAAACGCAGGCCTCGCCGTCCTTGAACAGCCGGGCGGAGGGCAGCTCCGCCGGGGTCCCGAAGTAGAAGGCCTTCGCCTTTTCCACCGTATCCACGCCCCGGTTGGCCAGCAGTCTGGCGGTCAGGGCGTCGATCTCCAGCGCCTGCTCCAGGGCGGCAAAATCCGCTTTTTTATTCAGTAAGATCCATTTTTCTTCCTTCATGGTCATCCTCTTCTATATAGTTGCGGTAAGCTGAAAATGCCGAGGGCATCGCGTACCTGGTCTTCAGCTCCTCCGGGGCTGCGTAAAGGCAGCCCGGCAGTTCCCGCTCCGTCTCCGCGGCGAAGCCCGTGAGCTGCCATTCCACGTGGGTGAACAGATGTCTGGCCGCCCGCAGCGGTCTCAGGCTCCCGGGCAGCAGGCCCAGCGGCAGCAACTCCCGCTCTGCCTCCCCGGGGCTCAGAAAGCCCTCCCGGGTGGGGAAGCCGTACAGGCCGGCCAGCAGGCCCCGGTCGCCTCGTTTCTCCAGCGCCACCCGCCCGCCGCAGAAAAGCAGCAGCACCGTCTTCCGCTCGGTCCGGCGTCCGGCCGTCTTCAGCCGCAGGGGCAGCTCCTGCTCCCGGCCCTCCAGGTGGGCCCGGCAGATCCCGTTCCAGGGGCATTTGCCGCAGTTCGGCTCGCCCTTGGGCAGGCACAGGGTCTCGCCCAGCTCCATCAGGGCCTCGTTGACCGTACCGGAGGGCAGTCCGGCGCTCCGGTACAGGCCTTCCAGCGCCTCCGCCTTTTCTTTTCTCAGGGAGGGCTCGAGCACGTTCCGGCCGTCCCCCTCCAGCCTTGCCAGCACCCGCAGCACGTTGCCGTCCACGGCGCTGACCGGCTCGCCGAAGCAGAAGGACGCCACCGCACCGGCCGTATAGTCCCCCAGCCCCGGCAGCTGCCGCAGCTCCCGAAAGCCTTCCGGCAGCCTGCCGCCGTACTGCTCTGCGCAGACGCGGGCGGCCTTCTGCAGGTTCCGGGCCCGGGAATAATAGCCCAGCCCCTCCCAAAGCTTCAGGACCTGCTCCTCCGGCGCTTCGGCCAGGGTCCGCACGTCCGGAAATGCCGCCAGAAAGCGGGGATAATACTTCAGCACCGCCTCGATGCGGGTCTGCTGCAGCATCAGCTCGGAGACCAGGACCCGGTAGGGATCCCGCCCCTCCCGCCAGGGAAGCGCCCGGGCCGAGACGGCAAACCAGGCCGGCAGCAGGCGCAGTGCCTCCTCCAGTCTTGTCCTTTCCTCAGCTCCGCTTTCCCTCACGTCAGCCATCCTTCCGTCCTCCCTTTTTATTATACCGAATAATCCGCGGCCTGTCCATAGTGAAACGTCCTTCTCCGGCCCCGCAGCGGGAAATTCCGCCGTGAAAGCCCCGCAGCCGCGCCCCGCCGGGGTATAAGGATTACTGGAGGCTTTCACAAATAATTCAAGTTTTTTCTTTTTATCGGCTTTTGTTATAGTGGCAGTAGCATTTTCCGCAAACGGAGGTATACTATGAAAAAAGGCAGCGCATTCCGGGTCATTCGTTTGGCCGGGGCCTTTGTGGCCTGTGCCATCGGTTCCGGCTTTGCCACCGGTCAGGAGATCATGCAGTTCTTCACCGGGCAGGGCATCCTCAGCATCGCGGGCGGCGTGATCAATACCCTGATCTTCGCGCTCTGCGGCGGTCTGTTCATGAAGCACGGCTTCCGCTATCAGCTGGATACCCCATTGAAGGCGACCAACTTCTACTTCGGCAGGACCTGCGGCAGGATCGTCGAGATCATCCTTCAGCTTTTCGTCTTCGGCGTCTATCTGATCATGGTCTCCGGCGCGGGCGCCACCTTGAACGAATACTACGGCCTGCATCCGCTGGCCGGCCGCATCCTGATGTCGCTGCTGTGCCTGATCACCGTGATCCTCGGGCTTTCCCGGCTCACGGATATCCTGGGCTGGCTCGGTCCGGTGATCATCGTCCTGGCTCTGGGCGTCGGCTTTTTCGCCGTCTTTTCTCGCCCGGAGGGCATCCGGGAGGCCGCAGAGCTCATCCCCACGCTGGCCATCAAGAAGACCGCCGGCGGCTGGCTCTGGTCCTCCGTTCTCTATCCGGGCTTCAATGCCGTGGTGGTATTTGCCCTGTCCTGCGCCATCGGCGCCGAGGCGGAAAATGAAAAGGAGGCCTGTCTGGGCGGGATTCTGGGCGGCGTCCTCTTCGGCGCGGCCGCTCTCGTTATGAACCTGGGCCTGATGGCCCGGATCGGCGAGATCTGGGACAAGGCCGTGCCTACGCTGGCCATCGCCCGCGAGATCGCGCCGCTTTTCGCTGCGGTATTCTCCGTGATCATCTGCTGCGGGATCTACACCACCGCCGTGCCCATGCTCTGGGGCGACGTGCGGCATTTCGCGGAGGACCGCAGCAAGAAGGCCGTCCTGGTGACCGCGATCCTGGCGGTGCTGGGCCTTCTTCTGGGCATGACCGATTTCAAGGTCCTGGTAAATACGATCTACCCCGCCAGCGGCTACTTCGGGGTGATCCTCATCCTGCTGACCGTTTACCGGGAGTTCCGGCCGGGGAAGGACAAGCCGTAAAGCCGGCCAGGTATCTCTGAGCCGCGGACGGTCCGCTGAGCGATACAAAACAGAAGCATCGATTTATTTCGGAAAGGAAGGTCGGGATGGAACCGCTGAATACCGGCGTATTTCTCAAGGTGGTAGAAACCGGCAGCTTTGCCAAGGCTGCCCGGGAGCTTTCCTATACCCAGGCAGGGGTCAGCTACATCGTCAATGCCATGGAGGACAAGCTGGGCTTTTCTCTCTTTATCCGGGACTACGGCGGCGTCCGTCTGACCGAGGAGGGGAAGGAGCTGCTGCCCCTGATCCAGGAGCTGGAAAAGCAGAAGCATCTGCTGGAGGAAAAGATCAACGACATCCACGGGCTCGTCTGCGGCAGGGTGAAGCTGCTGACCTTCGACAGCATCTCCATCCACTGGATCCCGGGGATCCTGAGCCGCTTCAAGCAGGAATATCCCGGCGTCACCGTGGAGATCACCACCGTGGAGGACAGCCGTCTGGCGGAGCAGCTGATCCTGCACCGGGACGCGGACTGCGCCTTCTTCCTGCACTCTCCCGTGACCCCGGAGCTCTACAGCATTCCCCTGATGAGCGAGAAAATGAAGGCCATCGTCAGCCGGGACCATCCGCTGGCCGGCGGCGGCATCTTCCCCGTGGCCGATCTGGGCAAATACCCCTACATCGACATGGCCTTTGCCGACGTCACCGGCATCGAGGATATCTTCTCCTCCCGGGGCATCACGCCGCACACCGCCTTCTGTCTGGACAATGACAATGCCGCCATGGCCATGGTCAGTGCCGGCCACGGCTTCTGCATCTTCCCGGAGATCCTGCTCAGGAACGTGCCCTTCGATCTGGTGGCGCTGGACTTCGACGAGCCCGTGAACCGCACCGTCAGCATCGGCATCAGCTCTCCGGAGACCGCCTCCCGGGCCGCGGTGCGCTTCATGGAGGTCGCCCGGGCCTGGGTGGCCGAGCACGAGGGTTAAGTGCCGCCGCTCTTCCCTCCAATCGGGATAACGTGGGTCCGGAGCGCATTTTCCCCAAAATCCGAAAAATCCCCCCGCGTAAGGTATTGCTCGTTACGCAGCGTCATGTTGTATAACACATGGCGTAAGGAGGTGAAAGCTATGTCAAAATACACGACGGGAGAGCTTGCAAAGCTTTGCGGTGTCACAGTCCGAACGGTTCAGTATTACGATACCAGAGGCATCCTGATCCCCAGCGAGCTGTCTGACGGCGGAAGAAGGCTTTACTCAGACGATGATCTGAAGCGCATGAAGATCATCTGCTTTTTGCGTGAGCTGGATATTCCCATAGACACCATTTCCCAGATCCTGAAGGATGAGCATCCCGAGAAGCTTATCGCGCTGCTTATCGCGCAGCAGGAGGAGGCGCTTTCAGAGGAAATATCGGAAAAACAGGGGAAGCTGGAAAAGCTTCGTGAGCTGAAAAGCGGGCTGAAAAGCCGGCCGGCAGTCTCTCTCGAATCCATCGGTGACATAGCCATCATTATGCAAGGCAAGAAAAAGCTAAAGAAGCTTCGCTGGACGATGCTCCTGACCGGGATCCCGTTCACGGCACTGCAATGGTTCTCTATCATATTCTGGATCGACAGAGGTGTCTGGTGGCCGTTTGTCGTCTGGGTAATCGCGGCTGCCGTATGGGGAACGATCATAAGCAGGTATTATTTCAAAAACGTAAAATACATCTGCCCGGAGTGCCATGAGGTATTCAAGCCGACCATGAAGGAAGCCTTTTGGACAAATCATACTCCCTTCACCCGCAAGCTGACCTGCACCAAATGCGCTCACAAAGGCTTCTGTGTGGAGATCTGGGGAGGTGAAGAAAAATGACGGAGTTTGAGAACATTGTCATTGGCAAAAGCTCCATTCCGTCGCTGGCCGTCACAGTCATTCTGATGATTGCGATTCCCGTCATCTTCTTCATCTATTGGCGAAAAAAGCATAAACAGCAAACAAAAATCGGCTATCTCATTGCCGGTGCTGTCGGATTTATCGTATCTGCCCGTGTGCTGGAGCTTGGGGTCCACCTGGTTTGTATTGTTGCTGATAATCCTGTTTCCCGATTCATCAACGGAAACACCGTCGCTTTTGTCCTTTATGGAATCGTCATGGCCGGCGTTTTTGAGGAGTGCGGACGGTACATCGTTTTGAAGTACATCATGAAAAAGAACCGTACCCCGGAAAATGCGGTCATGTACGGAATCGGTCACGGAGGGATCGAGATATTGGCGGTGATTCTGCCTGCGATAATTCTTGAGCTGGTCATCGCGGTGCTGTTCTCGGCGGGAGACCTTGCCGGGGCGCTGAGCAGCCTGAACATCACGGAGGAAACGGCGGCGGCTGCGCTCCCGTCTGTCCGGTCTGCCGCCGCCTTTGACTATGCGATGATGGCCATGAACGTCCTTGAGCGTTTTTTTGCGATGCTCCTGCACATCGGATTTTCAGTCATCGTATATTACGGTATCTGCAGCGCAAAGGGCGCTTGCCTGCCGACAGCGATCCTTCTGCATATGCTGGCGGACACCTTCCCTGCACTGTACCAGAGAAGCGCCGTACCGCTTTGGGCCGTTGAGGTATGGGTCGCCTTATGGACGGCAGTCACCGTATATGCTGCCGCAAGGTGCTTTCGGAGGCTGAAGGCGTCATCTCCGCAGAAGGCCGGCCGATAGACGAAGCAGCTCCCGCGGCGGGGCGGACCTCCTGCACAACACACACAAAACCCTTGAAGCTCAACGGGATTCGTTGAATTTCAAGGGTTTTCTCATATGTCAGAAAATCTTGTCCAAACTGTACCCAGTAGAATGGACACCGGCATTTTAGGGCTCCCTGGTTTTGGGACAACAGTTTTGAGCCGGGGTGCTCTTTTCTTTGAGCCTAATTGTTTTGATCACATTTGAATTCAATATATCATGATAATCTGACCAATAATTAGTGCATGCTCGTTAATTAAATAATTGTAGATTTTATCAATAAATACGCGACAATTGCTTATATATATGGTATAATAAGTGCATGAACATTTTCCCGTTAAGTGAAATACCCTTGCATTTTTAATCAAGAAAGCGA
>JAZLJI010000115.1:0-29036 GCA_045617825.1 Lachnospiraceae bacterium | reverse complement strand
CCTTGCCCAGCAGCGCCGCGCTCCGCTCCGCGTAGTGCGTCATCCCGGCCTCCAGACGGGTAAGGGCCTCCGGCCCCGCGCCCTTCTGCGGGCCGAAGGTATAGGTCGCTCCCTCGTTGCCCAGCAGCGGATTCGTCACGTCGCAGAGCACCCGGATCCGGCATTCCGCAAGCCGCGGATCCAGCTCCGTCAGCTCGATCCGGTCGATCAGGCCGAGGCTTCCGCCCACCGGCGGCAGCTCCCTGCCCTCTCCGTCCAGAAAACGCGCCCCCAGAGCCGCCAGCGTGCCGATGCCGCCGTCGTTGGTGGCGCTGCCGCCGACGCAGAGCAGCAGCTCCCGGGCGCCCCGGTCCAGGGCTTCCCGGATCAGCTCTCCCGTGCCGAAGCTGCTCGTCCTTTCGGGATCCCGCAGGGCTTCCTCCACCAGCGGCAGGCCCGAGGCCGCGCTCATCTCGATGACCGCCGTCCCCGAGGCCAGCAGGCCGTAGTAGGCCGTCACCGGGCGGAACAGGGGATCACGGACGGCAGGGTGCAGCATTTGCCCGGGCGCGGCGGCCAGAATGGCGGCAGCGGTGCCCTCGCCGCCGTCGGCCATGGGCAGGCCCTTCAGCTCGCAGCCGGGGCAAAGCTCCTCGGCCACGCATTTGAGGATCGCGATCTCCTCGACGGAGCTGAGGCTCCCCTTGAAGGAATCCGGAGCGAAAATGAATTTCATGTGTTCCCTCCCTCTGTTTCGGCCGGAAGGATGCCCTTATCCGAAAGCACCTCCAGCATATATGCCAGCTGCAGCTCCTCCGTCGGGAAATCCTCCTTTTCCAGCCAGATCACGTCCTTCTCCCGCCGGAACCAGGTCAGCTGCCGCTTGGCGAAGTGTCTGGTCTCGGTCTTGATCCTCGTCACCGCCTCCTCAAGCGTCAGCAGGCCGTCGAAATAGTCCAGCAGCTCCTTGTAGCCCAGCCCCTGCATGGAGGTCAGGCCCCGGGGCAGGCCCTGCGCTCTCAGGCCTTCCACCTCCCGCAGCAGCCCCCCCGCCATCATCTCGTCCACCCGCGCGTCGATCCGGGCATACAGCTCCTCCCGGGGACGGTCCAGCACGAAATAGGCGAAATTATAGGGAGACTCCTTCAGGCTCTGCTCCGCGTTCGCCAGCGTGATGGAGCGGCCGGAGCCCCGGATATACTCCAGCGCCCGGATCACCCGCTTCACGTTGTTGGGATGGATCTGCGCCGCGGCCTCGGGGTCCTCCCGCTCCAGCAGCCGGTGCAGCGCCTCCGCGCCCTCCCGTTCTTCAAAGGCCTCCAGCTCCCGCCTCAGGGCGCCGTTCTGCTCGCCCTCGGAGAAATCGATATCCTTCAGCAGGGCCTGGATGTAGAAGCCGGTACCGCCCGCCACCAGCGGGATATGCCCCCTGCCGCGGATCTCCTCCGCCGCCGCCTTCGCCAGACGGACAAATTCCGTCACGTCAAAGGGCTCCCGGGGGTCCTTGATATCCAGCAGATGATGGGGGATGCCCTCGCGCTCGGAAAGGGGGATCTTCGCCGAGCCGATATCCATGCCCCGGTAGACCTGCATGGAATCCGCGCTGATGATCTCCGCGCCGATCGCCCGGGCCAGCTTCAGGGACAGGGCAGTCTTCCCCACGGCAGTGGGGCCGGTCAGGATCACCAGGGGCTTTTTATCCATGCTTCCGCTTCCTTTCCGCGCAGGGCTCACACGATGCGCTTGAATTTCTTCTCCAGCTCGGTCCGGCTCATCCGGATCAGGGTGGGCCGCCCGTGCGGGCAGCAATAGGGATTTTCCAAGGTCAGCAGCTTCTTGAAGAGGGCCTCCGCCTCCGGGAAGGACAGAGGCTCGCCGCCCTTCACCGCGGCCTTGCAGCTCATCATGGCGACCTTGGCCTCCAGCAGCTCACCGCTGCGGCTGCCGCCCGCCAGATCCTCCAGCAGCTCCCGGAACAGGGCCTCGCTGCCCAGTCCCAGCAGATTGTCCGGCACGGCGGTAAGACCGATGTCCCGGCCGCCGAAGTCCGCGATCTCGAAGCCCAGCTTTTCCAGCCCCGGCCGATACTGCTCCAGGGCGTGGCTTTCCGCGGCGCTCAGGGTCAGCATCAGCGGCGGCTCCAGCAGCTGGCTGGTGGCCTCGCCCAGGGCCAGGCGCTGCATGTTCCGCTCGTACAGGACCTTCTCGTGAACGGCGTGCTGATCCGCCAGCAGGAACCATTCGCCGTACTCCAGCAGCCAATAGGTGTCGAAGACCTGACCGATCAGCCGCAGGGGCGTGGTCTTCGCGCCCTCCAGGATCTTTTCCTCCGGGATCAGGGACAGCTGCTCCGCGGCCTGCTCCTCCTGCCGCAACCTGCCCGCAGGCTCCGGCGTCTTCCCGGTGTCCCGCCTGTCCGCCTCCTGCAGCAGCATCCGCTCCAGCAGCTGACGGTCCTGATCCAGGCGGTAATCGACCCCCGTCTCCCAATGATTCTTCGCGGGAAGCAGGCCCTCCTGCTTTTGAGAAGGCTTCTCCTCCTGCCCGGCCGGCGCGGCTGCGGTGCCGGTCTCCTCCCGCAGGGCGGATACGGCGGGTCCCGCGTCTCCCGTCTCCGGGAGCCTTGCCCCGTCAGAAACTTTCCCGGCAGGCAGCGCAGCCTTCTCTTCTTCTGCAGAAGCGGCAGCGGCCTGCGCGGCGGGTCTCGCGTCTTCCGCCTCCGGGAGCCTTGCCTCGCCATCAGCCTTCCCGGCAGCCTGCGCAGCCTTCTCCGGGTCCACCGGCACCGCAGTCTTGATCTCAGCCGCGGGCACCGCAGGCTTATCCGCGGCCGCGGGCGCATTTTCCGTTACCTCGGGGATCAGCTCACCGGAGAACAGCGCCTCCCGGATGCCCCTATAGCAGACGTCAAATACGGCCTTTTCCTCCCGGAACCGCACCTCCAGCTTGGTGGGATGCACGTTCACGTCCAGGGCAGAGGGCTCCATCTGCAGATGCAGCACCGCCACCGGGAATTTGTGCTGCATGATCAGTCCGTGATAGGCCTGCTCGATGGCCTTGAGCAGCAGCGGGCTCTTGATATAGCGGCCGTTGACGAAGCAAAGCTCCAGGCTCCGGTTCCCCCGGCAGAGGCTGGGCAGCCCCACGTAGCCGAAGACCCGGATGCCCCGGTCCTCGTAGTCCAGAGGCCGCATGAGCCGCGCCGTTTCCCGGCCCAGCAGGGCGTACAGGGTATCCTTCAGAGAATAGCTGCCGCCCACCCGCAGCTTCTCCCGCCCGTCCGCCAGCAGCTGCATGGACACGCCGGGACGGGACAGGGTCAGCTGCTCCATCAGCGTGGCCACGTAGGCCGTCTCGGCGGAGGCGCTTTTCAGGAATTTGCGGCGTACCGGGGTATTGAAGAACAGATCCCGCACCAGGAAGCTGGTACCCTGCGGCGCCGCGATATCCTCGGCCGCCAGCACGGTCCCGCCCTCGATGCAGTAGCGGAAGCCGCACAGGGCCTCCTCCGTCCGGGTGATCAGCTCCACCCGGGCCACCGAGGCGATGCTGGACAGCGCCTCACCCCGGAAGCCCAGCGTGTACAGGGCAAACAGGTCTCCGGCATCCCGGATCTTGCTGGTGGCGTGTCTGGCAAAGGCCACCGGCACCTGCTCCCGGGGGATGCCCGCGCCGTTGTCCGTCACCCTGATCAGATCCAGACCGCCGTTCTTCAGCTCCACGGTGATCCGGTCCGCCCCGGCGTCCAGGGCATTTTCCACCAGCTCCTTCACTACGGACATGGGGCGTTCGATCACCTCACCGGCCGCGATCTGATCGATGGTCTGATTGTCCAGAACCCTGATTTCTGCCATTACAGCTTAACTCCTTCTTTCTCAAAGTAGGGACGCGCCTCATACACGGCCTGCACGGCGGCGATGAAGCTCTCCAGATCCCGGCTGCCCATGGTCTCCAGCGAGGAATGCATGGCCAGCTGCGGCAAACCGATATCCACGGTATAGACCGGGGTCGCGGTATCCGCGATCAGGCCCAGGGTGCCGCCGCCCGCCTGATCCGGCCGGTTGGCGTACAGCTGGCAGGGGATCTGCTTCCGGTCCAGGATCGCCCGGAACAGCGCGCAGGAGACGCCGTCCGTGGCATACTTGGGAGAATGCTTCAGGACCGGTCCCCGGCCCAGCAGCGGCGCCTCGTTGCTGTCCGCCAGCTCCGGATGGTTGGGGTGCTTCGCGTGGCCGTTATCGCAGCTCAGCATAAAGCTGTTGTCCAGCAGCGCCTCATGGTCCGCGGGAGAAAGCCCCAGCTCCCGGCTGACGGCGGAAAGGACCCGCGGCAGCAGGTCGGAGCCCGCCCCCTGCTTGGTGTCGGAGCCGACCTCCTCGTTGTCGAAGGCGCAATAGACCTGGATCCGGTCCGTCTCCTCCGCCGCCAGGAAGGCCTCCAGGCAGGCGTAGACGCAGGCCAGATCGTCCAGGCGGGGCGCGGAAACGAATTCGCCCTCAGGGCCCCAGATGAAGCCCTCCTCGGGATCGATCAGGTACAGGTCCTGGCCCAGGATATCCTCCGGGGCGACCCCCAGCTCCTTCGCCAGCATGGCCCTGAAGCTGCCGGTCTCTCCCATGGAGAACAGCGCCGGCAGATCCTTCCCCGGCTGGTAGGACACCGCGTCGTTGATACCCCGGTTCAGGTGGATCGCCACGTTGGGGATCAGGGCTGCCGGCTTTTCCGTGCGGAACAGGCGGCTGGCCAGCCCCTCCCCGGTCCTCACCAGCACACGGCCGGCGATCCCTAACGGCCGGTCGATCCAGCTCATGTTGATCATCCCGCCGTAACGCTCGGACTGCAGGCGGATATAGGGCCCCGTCAGCTCCGGATCGTCCCGCAGCTTCAGGCAGGGCGAATCGGTATGGGCCGCCGACAGGATGAAGCCCTGCGGCTGCGTCCTCGGCAAACGGAACGCGATCAGGGCGGAATCGTTCCGGGTGATGAAGTATTTTCCGCCGGGCACCAGTCCCGACAGGCGCCGCAGCTCCGTAAAGCCCGCCGCCTTCAGCTTGGCGCTCACGTTTTCCACGGCGAAATAGCTCACCGGGCTCTTTCCGATAAATTCCAGCATCTCCGTCAGCTGACTCATGGTTTTTCACTCCTTACGAAATTATATGCGATTCTTCAGCTCGCTCTGCAGGCGGTACAGGGTATTCAGCGCCTCGATGGGAGACATGGCCTCCAGGCTCATCTCCTTCAGCTCCGTCAGGATGTCGTCGTCCGACACCGCGGCGAAAAGGCTCATCTGGCCCAGGTCCACCTCGTCCGGTCGCTTCACCGCGCGGGCCCTGCCGGGCCGTCCGCCGGCCTGGGCGATCTCCTCCGCCCGCCGGGAAATGTCCGCGTCCGCCAGCTCCTCCACCAGCTCCGCCGCCCGCTTCAGCACGTTCTCGGGAACGCCTGCCAGCCGCGCCACCTGGATGCCGTAGCTCTTGTCCGCGCCGCCGGGGATGATCTTCCGCAGGAACAGGATGGATTCGCCCTGCTCCTTGACCGCCACGCAGTAGTTGTGGACGCCCTTCAGGCTCCCCTCCAGCTCCGTCAGCTCGTGATAGTGGGTGGCAAAGAGGGTCTTGGCCCCCAGCAGTCTGGCGTCCGCCACGTGCTCCACCACGGACCAGGCGATGGCCAGCCCGTCAAAGGTGGAGGTGCCCCGGCCGATCTCATCCAGCACGATGAGACTGCGCTTCGTGGCGTTCCGCAGGATATTGGCCACCTCCGTCATTTCCACCATGAAGGTGGACTGCCCGGCGGCCAGATCGTCCGAGGCGCCGGCGCGGGTGAAGATCCGGTCAACCAGACCGATGTCCGCGCTGTCCGCCGGGCCGAAGGAGCCGATCTGCGCCATCAGCACGATCAGCGCCGTCTGGCGCATGTAGGTGGATTTGCCGGCCATGTTGGGGCCGGTGATGATGGCCACCCGATGATCCGCCCCGTCCAGCAGGGTGTCGTTGGCCACGAACATGTCGTCCTTCAGCAGCTGCTCCACCACCGGATGACGGCCGCCCTTGATATCGATCAGGCCCTTTTCGTTGATGGCGGGCCTCACGTACCGGTTCCGGTCGGCGACCAGCGCCAGGCTCACCAGCACGTCCAGATAGGCCACCGCCTGAGCGGTCCTTTTAAGGCGCAGGGTCTCTCCGGCGACCTTCTCGCGGATCTGACAGAACAGCTCGTACTGCAGGGCGAAGCTCTTTTCCTCCGCGCCCAGGATCGTATCCTCCAGTTCCTTCAGCTCCTGGGTGATATAGCGCTCTCCGCCCACCAGGGTCTGCTTGCGGATATAGTCCGCGGGGACCTGGTCCTTGAAGGAGTTGGTGATCTCGATAGCGTAGCCGAAGACCCGGTTGTATTTGACCTTCAGGGTCTTGATCCCGGTGCGCTCCCGCTCCCGCTGCTCCAGCTCCAGCAGCCAGTTCTTCCCTTCGGTGGCCGCCAGATGCAGCCTGTCGTTCTCCTCGCTGTAGCCCGCCTTCAGGATGCCGCCCTCCCGGATGGTCAGGGGCGGATCCTCCGCGATGGAGGCCTCCAGCAGCGCCGCCACGTCGGCCATGGGGTCGCAGTCCTGATCGATGGCCCTGAGCAGCGGTGTCTTGAAGGAGGAAAGGACCTGCTTCACCGCGGGCAGCATCTGCAGCGAGGTCTTCAGCGCCAGCATGTCCCGGGGATTGGCGCTGCCGAAGGCCACCCGGCCGATCAGCCGCTCCAGGTCGTAAATGGGGCCCAGATACTCCCGCAGCTCCTCCCGGTCCGCCACGGAGGCGTTCAGGGCCTCGATGGCCTCCTGTCTGGCCAGGATCTCCTTCCTGTCCAGCAGCGGCTGCTCGATCATGCTCCTGAGGCGTCTCGCGCCCATGGCGGTACGGGTCCTGTCCAGCACGCCCAGCAGGGAGCCCTTTTTCTGCTTCTCCCGCAGCGTTTCCACCAGCTCCAGATTCCGCCTGGTAGAGCTGTCGATCAGCATGAAATTCCCGGGCCGGTAGACCTTCAGCTCGGTGATATGTCCCAGAGAGGTCTTCTGCGTTTCCTGCAGATAATCCAGCAGGCCCCCTGCGGCGCAGCGTCCCGCCGGAAAATCCTTCAGCCCCAGCGCCTCCGCCGAGCCGGCCTTGAACTGGGCCATCAGCAGCTTTTCGCCTTCCCATTCGGCAAAGGAGGCCGCCGGTCTGGCCGTCAGGGCTCTGCCGCTCCGTCCGGTCAGCTCCTCCGTGCGGATGCCGCTGATGAAGAGGGCGTCGTTGCAGATGATCTCGGAGGGCGCGAATTTGCTGATCTCGTCGATGAGGGCCGCAGGGCTGTCCAGCTCCGTGACCAGGAATTCGCCGGTGGACAGGTCCGAGGTGGCGAGGCCGTAGCTCTTGTCCATGGCCACCGCGCAGCAAAGGTAGTTGTTCCTGCTTTCCTCCAGAGCCGTGGCGGACACGTTGGTGCCGGGGGTCACGATGCGGATCACGTCCCGCTTCACCAGCCCCTTGGCCAGCTTCGGATCCTCCAGCTGCTCGGCGATGGCCACCTTGTAGCCCTTCTCCACCAGCTTGTCCACGTAGACCTCGCTGGAGTGCCAGGGCACGCCGCACATGGGCGCCCGCTCCTCCATGCCGCATTCCTTGCCGGTCAGGGTAAGCTCCAGCTCCCGGGAGGCGGTGAGGGCGTCGTCGAAGAACATTTCGTAGAAGTCTCCCAGACGGTAAAACAGGATACAGTCCGGGTAGGCTTCCTTGGTGGCCATATATTGCTGCATCATCGGTGATAACATGATCTTTCCTCTTTCGTGAGTGGGCTGCGTCCGCCGACTAAGCTCTCAGGCGCGTTCTCCCACGTAGTAAAAGCCGTGGCATTCGGTAAGCTTCACCGGAACGATCCGGCCGATCAGGGCCCCGTCTCCCGGAAAATGCACGCAGACGTTGTTGCCCAGCCTTCCGGTGACCCGGCCCGGGCAGCCCTCGTCAAGGCTTTCCACCAGAGCGGGCAGGGTCTGCCCCAGCTCCCGCAGGCTTTCCCTGCCGCCGATCTCCTGCACTAACGGCAGGAGCCTTCCGAAGCGCTCCTTGACCACCTCCTCCGGGACCTGCTCCGGCATGGCCGCCGCGGGGGTCCCGGTGCGGGGACTGTAGATAAAGGTGAAGGCGCTGTCAAAGCGCACCTCCCGCACCACCTTCAGGGTCTCCTCAAAATCCTCCTCGGTCTCTCCGGGGAAGCCGACGATGATGTCGGTGGTCAGATGGATGTCCGGCACCGCGGCGCGGATGCGCCGCACCAGCTCCAGATACTGCGCCTGGTCGTAGCGCCGGTTCATCAGCTTCAGGATCCGGCTGGAGCCGCTCTGCAGCGGCAGATGCAGATGCCGGCAGACCTTTTCGTTCCGGGCGATCGCGGCGATCAGCTCGTCGGACAGGTCCTTGGGATGAGAGGTCATGAAGCGCACCCGCTCGATCCCCGGCACCTTGCAGACCCGGTCCAGCAGCTCCGCGAAGCTTATGGGCTGCGCCAGGGTCTTGCCGTAGGAATTGACGTTCTGGCCCAGAAGCATCACCTCGATGACGCCCTCAGCGGCCAGCTGCCTCACCTCCGCCAGGATATCCTCCGGCTCCCGGCTCCGCTCTCTGCCCCGCACGTAGGGCACGATGCAGTAGGAGCAGAAATTGTTGCAGCCGAACATGATATTGACACCGGATTTGTAGGGCACCTCCCGCTTCTTCGGCAGGTCCTCCACGATATCCCGTTCCTTGTCCCAGACTTCGATGACCCGCCTGCCGCCGGTCATCCGCTCCAGCAGCAGGGGCGCCAGCCGGTAGATATTGTGGGTCCCGAACACCAGGTCCACGAAGGGATAGCTCTTCCGGATCCGCTCCACCTCGTCCTTCTCCTGCATCATGCAGCCGCAGATGCCGATGAGCTTTTCGGGGTGCTGCCGCTTCATGCTGTTTAGGTGCCCCAGGTGCCCGTACAGGCGCTCGTTGGCATTTTCCCGCACGGTACAGGTATTGAACAGGACCAGATCGGCCTCCTCACTGTCGGATTCGGCAAATCCCGCCGCCAGCAGCACGCCCTTCAGCTTTTCCGAATCCCGGGCGTTCATCTGACAGCCGAAGGTCACCACGCAGGCGGTGAGCTGCCGCCCTCTGCGGGCTTCCTCCGCCGCCACCGCCTCCTTAAGCGCGCCTATGGCCCATCTGTCCTCTGAAAGCATAATCACTCCTTTTCTGCCGCCGGGCCCGCGATTCCTGCGGGAGCCCGCCGCGGGACGAAGCCCCGTCCGGCAAATGCGCAAAAGCTGCGCATAATCGTTTATATTGTACCGCAGCGGCCGAAAAAGTGCAAGAAAAAAAGGGAGCGCGCACGCGCTCCCTCTGTCAGAGGCTCAGCCGTTTACAGGAATTCCGCCCGGGACACGGCAAAGCAGGCGACGAAGGCCATGGCCACATCGTCGTCCTTGCACCAGACCTTGTACAGACCGTTTCCGGGAAGGGCATCCCCCAGGGCATACTGCTTGTCATCCCGCAGGATGTTGGCGCCCGCGGCCTCCAGACGGCCCACCGGGATGCCGTAGCGCTTCAGCTGAAAGTTCATCTTGATGCCCTTAAGCCCCATTTCCAGGGAATACCCCTGTTCAGCCAGCACGTCCCAGACGTTCACGCCGTCCATGCTGAAATCGGATTTGACGGGAAGGCTGAAGCTCCCGGAGCCGTAACGGGAGGTGACGGTGTGGGACACCTCCACGGGACGGACCTCTCCGGTCCGCAGATCCCGGAAGGTAAAGAGGGTCGGCTTCACCAGCGTGATCTTCTCGCAGTCCGCCCGGCAGATCTCCTCCCGCTCCGGCGTCTCCATCACGTAGCTCTGATTGAGCTTGCCGCAGAAGTGGAAATAATACTCCCGCTCGGGCTGTGTATTCTGCAGCACGCTCGCCCGCTGCTCCTCGGTGACATTCTCCTCCCTGACCCGGTCCAGCTGATCCAGCTCGTCGCTTTTGGTCTTCAGTGTCTTCACCAGCTGATAAATGCCGTAGGCCAGTGCCGCCGCGCCCAGCGCCGTAATGACGTAGAGGATCACATTGCTGTCGGTGGTGGAGAGGTCCTCCGGCTGATCGGGATCGTAAAACAGGGACAGCTGATCGCCCTTATTTACCGTGCTGCCGCAGCCGATCTCACTCTCGTAGGACTTTCCGTCCACGGTATAGCGGACCGCCGCGAAATACTGCCGTTGCTCCTCACCGGCCGCCTGTTCGCTCCGCACCGAGATGACCTCGGCCTCCACCGGCAGGAGCTCCTTTTGCGGCTTGGACAGCAAAACAGCGCCGATCACCGTAAATAACAGCCCTGCCAGGATCAGCCCTGCGGCAAAGCGAAGCTTCTGATACTTCTTCAATTTGTTCATGAACGCGGAAATACTCATAGCCCTTTTCCTTTCCTTGACGGGATTTGCTGTCCCAAGTCTATCACAGCAGCCGGCAAAACGCAAGTCCTGCCTCGCCCCTACGTCTTCAGTACTTCCGCCGCTCCTGTCTCCGCCGATCCATACGATCCGGAATATCCCGCACTCTTTCACAGAGGCCTTACCGAAAAGCCCCCTGAGGCCGTGTCCTGCCTTGAACAGCCGGACATTCCTCAGGGGGCCTCCTATTTTGTTTTCAATAGGTCATCGGGAAAGCGTCGGCGGGAAAGCCGCCGGGCTGCTTTTACTCTTTCTCGGTGCCGTAGACCTCCCACTCGGACAGGCGGATCACCCGCTTATCCTGAACGGTATCCGCCAGCTTCGTATTTTCCCAGGCGTCTGTCGCCACGATCTTCACGTACCGGGCCTCGACCGCTTCCGGGAAATCCAGCTTGTGGTATTCGCCGGAGTTATCCTCGACCGTATCCAGGGTCGTCCAGTTGGTACCGTCGGCGGAAGCCATCAGGCTCCAGGCCTTGATGCCGCCGTAGACCGTCGGGCTCGAGTAATTCTCCAGACGGTAGCCGGAAAGGCTGTAGACCTTCCCCAGATCCAGCATGATCTCCCCGCCGTCCTTGTAGTTCCAGCCGGCAGCCTTGGTCAGGGTCGGATCGTGGTCGCCGTCGATAAGCAGCGCCGGATCGTACTTGGAGGAGGTGATCCGGGTGTAGGTGTAGCTGAGGATCGCGCCCTGAGCCAGGTTGATCGGTTCATTCTCGGCCTTTCCGAAATTGCGCGCTTCCACTCGGGTGATCTGCTGAGGCTCTTCCGTCAGGGATTTATCGATATCCGCTTCCGTCAGGCCGAGGTTGGCCCACTGCTGATCCAGCATGCCGACCAGACCGTCCACCAGATCCTCCGCCGTGCCGGACACCACCTTGCAGTGAGTGCCGCTCAGCTCGTACGGCGTCACCTGGGCGTCGTCCAGGATCCCGTAATGATGGGCCTGGAAGGAAGGCATATAGGCGTGGTCCTGGGCGCAGGTGCAGACGAAGGTCACGGCAAAGGGAGAGCGTTCCTTGACGGCTTCTCCGTTCACGTTGAACATTTCGTAGCCGGCCGTCACAAAGGCGATGCCCTTGCCGACAGAGATCACGTTCTGCTCGATCTCACGGATCGTGCCCACGTAGCCGCTGTCAAAGGCCAGATGCTGCACCTGTCTGCCCTGCACGGCGCCGGTCTCGACGACGGTCATATTTTCCATGGCAGCCAGGGCATAGCAGGCTAAGAGCTCACCCAGCTTATCGCAGTCGTCCACGTTGTACTTCTTCTGGCCTTCCTCGCTGGCCCGGGGAAGCACGTTGCCGGAGGCTCCCAGGAAATAAGCCGCGGCAATATCCTCGTCCTGCTTTTCCAGATAGCGGCGCAGGAAGCCTGCGTAGTCCGCGGAGATGAAGGGCCGGTTCGTCGTGCCGTAGGACGTATTCGCGGTACTGGCGGCATTATTGTGTCCCTGCCAGTTCACCAGCACCACGTCCTTCCGGTCCGCCCGCACGAAGCGGATCAGCTGCATATCCTCATCCGCAACCTCGGCGCTGCCGAAATTCTTGTTGCTCGAGAAATTGATCCCTTCCATCCGGCCGTCGTTAGAGCGCCAGTGGCGGGTGTAGTTGAGATCCTCGGCGGTGACCACCGCCGCCTTCGTTTCACTGACCTCGGCCAGATCGGCGACGGCATCCAGGCCGGCCTGGATCACGGCTGCTTCCCACACCTGATAATAGGGATCCTTGGCGGTGATGGCCAGATTCTCACCGATATCGGGGCCGGAGTGGGTATGCGTGCTGGAGAAAGCGACATGCTCCGCGCCGATGCCGGTGGCCTTCTCCAATGCCGCTGCCACGTTGTTGGTCCATAACGCGGGAATACGGATGGTATCCATGGTATAAATGATCTCCGTATCCGTGCCGTCGGATATGGCGATGGCAGTGGCCATGAGCCGGTCCTCGGCGGTCAGGGTCTTTTTGGACATCCGGCTGGTGGTATTGCCGTAGCCCGCCAGCGGGATGGACAGATCGGAGGTGATATCCGCCCGGCCGAAGCCGACCTTCAGCACCGGCTTCTCCGGCAGCTTGGCCTGAGCGGGCTCGGCTGTCTTTAACTCGGCGCCGTCCAGACTGCTCAGCTGATAAGGCAGTGCGAAATACTTCACGTAGGCATTCTGGAACGTCAGCTCCTCTTCCGCTCCGTCAACCACCAGCATGAAGCGGCTCGCCGCGGGGTCCACGGAGACGCCGTCCGCGAGGAAGCTGACCTCGACCCTGGCAATGATCCGGGCAAGCCGGGTCTTCGTCTCGCCCTTCGCCGAGCTGAGCAGCAGGTCGCCGGGCTGTGCCTGAGCGTAGGCCCGCAGGATCTGCTGAGGCGTATTGAAGTCTTTAATGATCTTGGCCGTGCCGGTGATCGCATTGTAGAGAGCCAGACGCTCGGCCTTTTTCTCCGGCGTGATCAGGTCGCTGTCCAGCTTCGCGTAGCCGCCGTCCCATTCCTTGGTCATCCAGTCGAACATCACCGTCAGACTTTCCGGCGCTTCCTGAGCGATGCCGGGAAGCAGGGTAAGCAGCGGGGAAGCCATCAGATCGAAGGCCTTATCCACGCCGGCCAGATCCGCGCCCGCCGCGGCAAACGCGGCCTTCACGCGGGCTAACTCGTCGGTCCCCGCCGCGGCCTTTCCCGCCGTCAGGATCGCGACCCGTTCAGCAGGCAGATTCGGATCGATCTCAGGCGCCTGCGTCTCCGCCGGGGTCTGCTCCGCCGTGGTAGGCGTGGTTTCCGCTTCAGTGGTCTTTTCTGCCGCCTCAGTGGTCTTTTCCGCCTCAGTGGACTGCGCCGTCGTAGGATCTTCCTTGCCGGCCTCGGTAGACTGGCTTCCGCCGCCGCAGGCGGCAAGACCGAAGACCAGGATCAGCGCGAGCAGCAGTCCCCCGCAGCGAACGATGTTCTTGTTCATTCGTTATCCCTCCTTTTGTGATTCTCATAAGCGCCGCGGCAGGCTCTGGGCCCGTTCCTCCCGGCGCTTGTTTTCTGCCGGTCCATAGCTGACCGACAGAATAAACCTTAAGTTCCGATCCCCGCGGGCAGCTCAGCCGGCCGCAGGCGTCACCGCCTTATCATAGATCAGGGTAGGACGGAAGCCGATCACCATGCTGTTTAAGATAGACCGCTCGATACTGTCCTCCCAGTCAACGATCTCGAGCCTGCCGTCCAGGCCGTACCGCAGCAGCTTTCCGGCACCCAGATAGATCAGGATATCCCGGACCTCCGGAGATCTCAGCACCAGCGAGGTCACTGAGGCGTCATTGATCAGGAACACGTCGCCCGGCTCGTAGAACTGCTCCAGATATTCCAGCTGCCGATCCTTATTGCTCAGTACGTCGGGCCAATACACATGGAAGCCGCCGATATTCCGGTTGATGACGGCAAAACGGTCCACCGCTTCCTGTTCGGTCAGATCCTCTTTTTCGATCAGGAACTTCGCATCCACAAACTTGGGATTGCCGATCTTCATGAAGCCGGTCACGTATTCCTCGACCGTCTTCGGGAAATCGGTCTCCAGACCGACGATCCCGCTATAGAACTGATTGACAAAATCCAGATCCAGATAGCTGTCCTTTGCCGCCTCCGTCAGGCTTTGCGGCAGCTCGCCGTTCGCGATCTTGATCAGAGCGGCCTTCTGCGTCTCGTTCAGCGCGGTCTTGGCCACCTTCAGCTCCCAGCCTCTCGTATCGACCCCGGCTACGGATCCGCCGGGGAGCTTCACGGTCTCACCGGCACCCGCCGTGACCTTCACCTGATAGCTGACCGAGACCGCCTTTCCGGCCGCCGCGTCCACCGTCCAGCGCAGGGTGTTCCCCTCCTGCACGCCGCCGCTGCTGACCGAGCCGGCCACCAGCTCCGCCCCCTCGGGCAGCTGTTCCGTCACCTCGATCTGCGCGAAATCCCTGTCCCGCTTGCTTTCCACCGTCACACGGATATCCATGGTCTCACCGGTCAGCGGCGTGTCCGTGGCATATTTGCCGATGTCGCGGGTAATGCTCATATACGGATAGACGATGCGGGCCACGTTCTCCGCGGTCAGAAGGGTGGAGCTCATCAGCTTCTCATCCCGGGTAGGGCGGATCAGCCAGATGTAGCACTGATTGGGCTTACCTTCACTGTTGGTCCCCGCAAAGCTCCAGTTCGGATTCGGACCGTTCTTCACGGAGTCCGTCCGCAGCACCAGTTCCTCCAGCGTCTGCAGCGTGATACCGCCGTTCGGTTCCCGCTTATTGACGCCTTTGCCTGAACCGGACTCCGACATGCTCCCGCCGCCCACCGGCCAGGAATGCAGACACCAGCGTTTGCCGTCGCCGAAGCAGTCGCCCAGGTAGAGCATCACGTGGCCGCCGTCCACTACGGGCTTTTTCTCCCCGTACATGATATCGCCGGGCTGCAGAGCCGCTTCAAAATCCTTCAGGAACTGTTCCAGATCCGTATAGGTCTCCTCTTCCGGCAGTCCCTTGATATCCTTGGCATTATAGGAATACTGCATCACGAGCATCTGCGGATAGGTATTGAATTTCGCGGTCCAGCCGTAGCGAATACTGGGCAGCTGATCCCAGCCGAAGGCGCTCTCATAGACGCCGGAGCAGAAGCTGCGGCAGTGGGAATAATAGGGCTCGTCCTCGGTGATGTCCTCCGGATCGATGCCCTGCGTGTCCAGCCGGGCGCCGCTGACGCCGCGGGATGTCAGATTGGTGGTCATATTGTACTGGCAATAGGGATTTTTATAATAATAGGCCAGCGCCGTCTGCACGAGGATGTCCTGCAGCGTTTCCTGCGGGATCTCGCTCAAAGGGGTCCCCACCAGGTCCCACAGGGAAGCCGGCGCCGCGGGACCTACAGGCTCCGTTTCCTCAGAGGAAGCCTCCGTCGCCGCAGGCTGGGACGAGGAAGCCTCGGTCTCCTCTTTGCCGGCCTCGGTGGACGCGCTGTTGTTGCCGGCGCAGGCGGCGAGGCTGAGAGCCGCTGCCAGCAGAAGCAGCAGTCCCGTCACGCGTTTGATCGCTATTTTCATCTTGTTTTTCCTCCCACAGTCATTGCCGCCTCCCGGGGCATCCCCGACGGAGCGGCGCTATGAAGAAACTCTTTTCCATTATATCCACCCCCCCATTTTGTCAAGCAAATCGTTCAAAAACAGGTGATGATATAACATGCCGCGGGGGGGATCCGGTGAACGTCCTCCGCGAGTCGGTCCGACAGGCCGGCGACGTTCCCCGGCGGCAGCGCACCGGCAAATATGCGCAAAAAGGCCTGCGGTTTCATCTCACAGGCCTTTTCACTGCTATTTTACTTGAAATTCGCTTCGGCGTAGGCCGCCAGCTCCGCCCGGAAATCCGGATGGGCCACGGCGATCAGCGCTTCTGCTCTCTCCCGCAGGGTCTTGCCCGCCAGATGAGCCACGCCGTATTCCGTCGCCACCGCCTGGATCTGGGTGCGGGGCGCGGAGACCGTGCTGCCGCCGCCGATGGCGGTCACGATGTTGGACTGCAGGGTGCCGTCCTTCTTGGCATGGGTGGAGGCCAGGCAGATATAGCCGCAGCCGCCCTTGGAGCGGAAGGCGCCCTCCAGGAAATCCATCTGCCCGCCGATACCGGACAGCTGTCTGGTCCCGGCGCTCTCACCGTTCTCCTGTCCCATCAGGTCGATCTGCACGCCGCCGTTGATGGAGATGAAGTTGGACAGCTCGCCCATGCGGAAGGGATTGTGGACCCAGTCCACGTCCGCCGGCTTGAAAAGCTGCGGGCATTCGGCGACCCAGTCGTACATTTCCTGGGAGCCGGAGCAGAGGTTCCAGGTGGCAAAGCCCTTGTCGACCTCTTTGTTTACGCCGGTCAGCTTGCCGGCCTTCCACAGATCCAGATAGGCATCGGAAATGGTGCCGGTCCAGCAGCCCAGATCCTTGAGGTCGGACTGCGCGATCATGCTGGCCACGGTAAAGGGCACGCCGCCGACGCCGAGGCCGAGGCAGGCGCCATCCGGGATCTCCTCGATCACGTTCTTCGCGATGGCCACGTCAATATCGGAGGCCGCCCGGTAGCTGCGGGTAGGCAGCGGCTCGTGCTCACCCTCCACGATATAGTCCGCTTCGGACAAATGCACGCGGCTTGAGCCCTCCACGCCCTGCAGCAGGGGCAGATGCTCGTTGATCTCGAAGATGACGGTGCGGGCATTTTCCAGAATGGTGCGCCAGCAGTAGGGGGACAGGCCCAGACCGCAGTAGCCCCTGTCATCGGGGCGGGACACCGGCACGAAGGCCACATCCGTCCGCAGATACCCGTGACGGTACAGCTCCGGCAGGGAGCGCAGCATCATGGGGATGAATTTCACCAGGCCGCGGCTCTGCAGCTTCCGCTCGTAATCGCCCACGTGGACGCTGTAGTAGGTAAAGGCCTTCTGCTCGGGGTCGCACTCCACCACCTCCATGCGGGGACGGATGATGAGGCCGCCGCGGATCTTCACGTCCGTCAGCTCATCCCTGCGGGCCGCCAGCGCCCGGTCCAGCAGCTCCGGAAAATCGGTGCTGAAGCCGTATTCCACCCAGTCGCCGGGCTTTACGGCCTTGACGGCTTCCTTGGGAGTGACAAATTTAGAAAGAAAATCAGCCATGCTTTCTCCTTTGAAAAAGGGCTGCCGCCGGAGTCAGCCGGGACAGCCCGCAGTTGTTATTCGTAATCGTAGAAGCCGTGCTTGGTCTTCTTGCCGTAGCGGCCCTGCTGCACCAGCTTTTCGATCATGTCGAAGCCCTCGGACTTCACGCCGGTCTCCTCATAACGTCTCTTCAGCACGTTGTAGCGGACGTCCAGACCGTTCATGTCGTCGATCTCGTAGGGGCCCATGGGATGGCCCAGACCGAGCTTCACGGCGGTATCCAGGTCCTTCATGGAGCATACGCCGCTGTTGACCAGACGGTAAGCCTCTTCCTTGATCACCTTCAGCACGTTGTTGACGATGAAGCCGTCCTCCTCCTTGGCCACCAGAACGGGGGTCTTGCCGACCTCGCGGCAGAAGGCCATGGCCTTTTCGATGGCGGCGTCGCTACAGTGCTCACCCTTCACCACTTCCACCAGCTTCATCACGAGAGCGGGGGCGAAGAAGTGCATGTTGGTCAGACGCTCGGGGTTCTTCACCACGTTTTTGAAGGTGGAGGAGACCATGAAGCTGGAGTTTGTGCCGATCACGGCATCGGCGGGAGCGTATTCGCTCACCTGAGCCAGGCAGGCGCTCTTGGCGTCCTTGTCCTCGATGATGGCTTCCACGACCACCTCGGCGCCGGTGACCGCTTCCTTCAGATCGGAGGTCACGGCAAAGCGGCCCTTGATCTCGGCGACCTGTTCCTCGGTCATCTTGCCCTTGGCGATACGGCCGGCCAGATATTCCTCTTCCCAGGCCTTGAGGTTCTCGCATACCGCGGGGATCGCCTCGCAGACCATGACTTCGTAGCCGTTGATGGCGGCGTTCAGACCGATCTGACGGCCCATGGTGCCGCCGCCGATCACTGCGCATTTCTTGCTCATGATAATCACCTCGTCGATTTTTTAATATAATCCCTCAACGCGCCACATACCTAAAGCGGCATTACGCACGAAGTAGATCTCTTCCCCGTTTTCCAGGGTCTTCCAGCCGGTCTCCCAATTCTCGCAGGGATACTTGGCCAGAGCCTCCGCCACCGGCATGTAGCCCATGTGAACGCTTTCCATTTCCTCGCGGCTCAGCTTGTCGGTGCAGTAGGTCACCTTGATGCCCTCGGGGCAGCCGTGGACCAGATGGCCGGCCATGGAGAGGTTCTTCGCCAGGACCTCCTCGGTCTTGCTCTTCTCCAGCACGGTCTGCATGGACATGTAGCCGTATTTGCGGATGATGCCGTCGGCGATGTCGTTCTCGCCGAACATATGCACGCCGGGGGCAATGACGATGATCTCACCGCCCTGCTCCACTGCCAGCTGCGTCCGGTAAATGGCCTTGTTGGTCACCCAGGTGGAATGATAGCTGGCAGGATCCATCCAGACGACGCATTTGTGGATGGGCTTCTCGACCTTGTTGAAGTTGACCTTCAGGCTGAGCGCCACGGCCTGCTCGAAGGGCTTGCGGCCCTCGCCGATGTACAGACCGCGGTAGGTATCCTGACCGTTCTCCTGGACCATGACCGTCTGCAGGAAGGTCAGCGGGATCTGGGCATTCAGGATGTTCTCCTGGGTGTAGTCGAACAGGTCCCGGACAGGGTTATGATCGGTGCCCAGCAGCTTCTGGAGGCCGTAATACACGCCCAGGAAGTGGCTGACGTTGATCATCTCACCGCCGCCGCAGCCCACGACGATATTCTTGGTGTAGCTGGCCATGCCGGCGATCTCGTGCGGGATGACCTGGCCCAGGGAGATCACGGCATCGTACGCGCCGCTCACCAGCTCCCGGTTCACGGAAACGTGAACGTCCTCGTTGAACAGACCGTGGGAGATCTCCGTCATCCTGGCGGCAGGCACCACGCCCACCTCCACGATGGATTTGCGGAAGTCGTGGATCAGATAGGCCTCGTCGGGGATCCCGGCGCCGAACATCTTGGTCAGCTCTTCCTTGGTCATGGGCACGTGGGTCCCCAGTGCGGGCATGACCTTGACCCGGCAGCCCTTTGCCGTCAGCAGCTCGTAGTACAGCGCCGTCAGCTTGCCTGCGCCGGAATGGGAACGGGTAATGTCGGGAGGAAGCAGCAGGACGCTCTTCCACTCGTGATCCGCCACGTGGCTCTTCACCAGAGCTTCGACGGAGCTCCAGGACAGCGCCCTGGACTCATTTTCTAAGGCATAGAACATAATAATCTCCTTTGGGTAAAAAGCACAGACAGGAGGTCCTCCCGCCCGTGCCGTAAAGCGATCGGTGTCATTCCGTTATGAGACCGGCCCGGCGGATCAGCTCTCCCAGGGGCTCCCGGCTGTCCTGCAGCTCCTTCAGGCATACCGCGCCGTCGGCAAATTCCACCGACTGGCTCAGCTCGGCGGACCGCGTCAGGAAGCTCTTGTCCTGGCAGATGATATGGAAGGCCAGCGACAGCACGTCCGCGACGGAGGGATCCATGCCCTTGGGGCCCACCAGCAGCAGCCGGTTCGTGGCCAGGCGGGCCAGCTCTCCCTGTCCCAGCGAGGCGATCGAGGGCTGTCCGGGGATCTGCTCGTTCACGGAGCTCTCAAAGCCGCAGAGGAAGCTGACGCCGCAGCCCTCCTGCCTGCCGTTTTTCTTCACGGCAGCCAGCTCCGACACGAAGACCGCGGACTCCAGAAGCACGAAGTCCAGGTCACCGGCCAGCAGCTTGTACCGGGCCGCGGAGGCAGACTCCTCGGGAGTCTCCTCTGCCGTCACGCCGTAGGCATTCAAAAAGCCCTGCGCCAGCACCCTCTGCCAGCTTCCGGCGGCGCCGCAGGAATAATGCAGCTCGCCCGGATGCTCCCGCATATAGGTCACCAGGCCCTCGACGTCGCGGAAGCGGGTCTCGGCTTCCCGGATGACCAGGGAGGAGCGCTGCAGAGCAATGCCGCAGATGACCGTGAAATCCTCCAGAGCATAGCCGCATTCCGTCAGCTGAGGACGGAAATTGAAGGAAGAGGACCAGTTGAGGCCCAGGGTGCAGCCGCTGAGATCGGTGCTCTCCGGCACCGCGCGGGTGCCCGGGATGGCCGCGCCGCCCGCCTGGTTCTCCACCGTAAAGCTTCCCTGCGTGTCGGAAAACCACTCGTTCAGATACTCGACCGCCAGGCGGCCGCCCCGGTCGGTCAGGCCGCCCACTCCGAAGGGAATGATGACCTTCGCCGTCTGAACCGGATAATTTTGATTCACGGGTGCAGTCTGGCCGCCCGGGACAGACGCGCCGCAGGCAGTCAGACCGCATACCGTGATCAGGGTAAGAAGAAGGGCGAAAACCTTCTTCATCAGCACTTCTTGACCAGCATGGCCATGCCCATGCCGCCGGCGGAATAGCTGCAGACCACGCCCAGCTCACCCTTCTTCAGAGCGAGGGTCAGGCGCTGCAGCATCAGCAGACCTTCCGCGCCGTCGCATTTGCCGAAGGCCAGCGCGCCGCCGAAGGGGTTGCACTTCTCGGCAGCGATGCCCAGGGCAGCGGCGTTCTCCAGCACGTCGGCAGCGGAGTTCTCGGTGATCTCCAGGTAGGCCAGGTCTTCCTTGGCCACGCCCTTCTTCGCCAGCAGCTTCTCCACAGCCAGAGCACCGGCGGCTTCCTGCTTCATCGGATCGCAGCCGATGGCGGCAAAGCCCAGCACCTCGGCCACGGGGGTCAGCTTCTTGGCCGCCAGCGCTTCCTCGGAGGCCAGCAAACCTACGGCAGCGCAGTCCGCCATGGGAGCCAGAGGGCCCTCGGCGGCCTTGCCCAGCCATTCGTCGGCGGAGATCACGATCTCGCCCTTCTTCCGGTCCACGTAGCTCATGGGAGCGATCGTTCCCTCGGCAGCGGCGGCAAAGGCAGCAGCCTTCTCGCGGGAGGCGGCGGCAAAGGCCTTCGCCTCTTCGCTCTCCTCTTCGCCGTGAGCGCTCTGGTACTGCTCCAGACGGCTCATGGGTTCGGGCTGGGTGCAGCATTCGGCTTCATCCAGGGAATCGATGACCATGCGGTCCTGCGGCTTGAAGTGCAGACGCACGTCACGCATCACGAAGGGAGCCGCGGAATAGCTGTCGGCGCCGCCGGCCATCACGATGTCCTCGTTGCCGGTAGCGATCAGATAATAGGCATTGCGCAGAGCCTGCAGGCCGGAGCCGGCATTTGCCTGAACGGTATAGCCGGGAACGTCCACGGGCAGCTCGGCCTTCAGCCAGGCATAATGGCCGATGTTGTTGGGCATGGTGGACGGCAGAGACTGGCCGTAAACCACCTGACCGACCGCCAGCGGATCCAGAGCGGCTCTGTCAAGGAGCTTCAGGATGGTCTTCGCCGCCAGGTCGGAGGACATGAACTTCTCCAGGCTCTTGCCGGGGCAGCCCATGGGGGTACGCACGATATCCGTCAGAAATACCTTCTGTTCTTTCATGATCTTCCCCTCCTTACTTTCTGATGGCCTCAAAGATAGAGGCAAAGCCCATGCCGCCGCCGATGCACATGGTCACCATGCAGTAGCGGACGTTGGGACGGTTCTTTAACTCGTAGAACAGCTTGGTGGTCAGGATGCCGCCGGTGGCTGCCAGAGGATGGCCCAGGGAAATACCGCTGCCGTTGACGTTGGTCCTCTCCCACAGAGACTCGAAGGTCTCGGTCTCGCTCCAGGAAGCCCAGGTGCGCATAACGGCCACGGACTGGGAAGCGAAGGCTTCGTTCAGCTCGATCAGACCGATATCCTCGATCTTCAGGCCGGCCTTTTCCAAAGCCTTCTTGGAGGCGCCGATCGGGCCGATACCCATGACGGAGGGATGTACGCCGACGATGGCGGAGGATACGTGCTTCAGGTAGTAGTCGTAGCCCAGCTCATCGGCCTTCTCGCGGCTCATCACCAGCACGGCGGAGGCGCCGTCGTTGCGTCCGGAGGAGTTGCCGGCGGTCACGCAGCCGCCCTTCTTGAAGGCGCTCTTCAGAGAAGCCAGCTTCTCCAGGGTGGTCTCTCTGGGGAATTCATCGGTATCGAAATTGCCTACGGGAACGATCTGTTCCTTGAACTTGCCTTCCTTGATGGCCTTGGCGGCTCTCAGCTGAGAGTTGTAGGCGAACAGGTCCTGAGCCTCACGCTCGATGCCGTACTGCTCGGCCACGTTCTCGGCGGTCAGACCCATGGGCAGCGGTCCGAAGAGCTCTTCGGGAGAGTTGCCGGCCGTGCCTTCCAGGATGTTGTCCTGCAGGGTCAGGTTCTGAGTGCCGAAACCCTTGCGCACGCCGCGCAGGTAGTAGCAGGACTTGGTCATATTTTCCACGCCGCCGGCCAGGATCACGTCCGCGTCGCCCATGGCGATGGCCATGCTGGCGTCATAGATGGACTGGGAACCGGAGGAGCAGGCACGCTGCAGGGTATAGCCGGGAGTCTTGTCGGGAAGACCGGCCTCCAGCCAGCCGTAACGGGCCACATCCATCGGATAGGTATTCATCTTGACGTGGCCGAAATAGACCTCGTCCACGTCCTTCGCTTCGATCTTGGAGCGGTTCAGCACTTCCTTCATCACGATGGAAGCCAGCACCTGCTCGTCATACTCGCTTAAGGAGCCGTTCATCTTACCTACCGCGGTTCTGACGCAATCGGTAATTACTGCTTCACGCATAGTTATCCTCCTTTGTCGGCAGGAATCCCCCTGCCCCAAATTTCTATTTCATTCTACCATTGACAAAGCACAAAAAACAGTCCATAATTGCTTCGGAATTCATAAGTTAAAACTTATGAAAAATTGTTGAGTCCCTGTTTCTTCTTTTGCGAGGTAGATATGATCACTTTATTGCAGTTAGATTATTTCCGTCGGCTGGCCGCCACCGAGCATATCACCCAGACCGCCCGGGAGCTGTTCATTTCCCAGACGGCCCTGAGCAGCATGATCATCGGTCTGGAGAAGGAGCTGGGCGTCCAGCTCTTCGACCGCTCCCGGAGGGCCATCCATCTGAACGAGGCCGGCCGCGTCTACCTGGAGTACGTGAACCAGGTCTTTCTGGCGCTGGAAAACGGCCGCAGCGCCCTCTCGGACATCGCCGGAGCCCGGGAAAGCCAGGTATCCCTGGCCGTCGGCACCTCCCTGGTATGGATGCCCATGATCCGCAGCTTCCACCAGGCCTGTCCCCATCTGGCCCTCCGGCAGACCAATATGAGCACCGAGGGGCTGAGCCGGGCGCTCACCAATCTGTCCGTGGACTTCGTGATCGCCGGCGAGGAGGACATCCAGTCGGAGGAGCTGGAAAAGCAGTGGCTCAAGGAGGACCTGGTCTATCTCTGCGTCCCTCAGAACCATCCGCTGGCCTCCCGCGGCTCCGTTTCCATGCAGGACATCCGGAACGAGGCCTTCATCAACATGACGCCGGGCTTCCCCTGGCGGATGTTCTGCGACAAGCTGTTCGAAAAGGCCGGCTACACGCCGCACGTGGCGGTGGAATGCGACTACACCCTCCGGGGCTCCCTGATCGAATCCGGCTTCGGAGTCGCGCTGACCTCCTCCTCCGCCAAGCAGGTGGATCTGCTGAAGCCCAACCGCTACGTGCTGATCTCCGACAGCTTCGCCCGCCGGAACATGTACCTGTTCTGGAACCCCCGGCGCTACGTTTCCAAGGCCTGCCTGGATTTCAAGGACTTCTGCCGCGGCTTCTACGCGCAGGCGGAACAGTAATTTCCCAGAGTGCTCGTGCCTCCGCGCAGGCTGAGCAATGACCTCCCGCCGCGCTCGTGCCTCCGCTCATGCGGAGCAATAACGTCCCACCTGCTCGTGCCTCGGCTCCGCGCAGGCAGCCGGGCCCTTCGCAGCCTCCCCTCAGACGGGAGGCTGTTCTCTTTCTTCTCCGATGGGCGGGAAGCTCTGCATCAGCCGGATGGCCTGCAGCAGCTGCCGGTCCCTCTCCCGCAGCGCGGCGGCCGGATCCGGATAGGCTCTGAAGCCCATGCCGCTCTTGACGCCCAGCTCTCCTCTTTCCGCCATCCGCGTCACCGGATTGTCCGCAGGCGGCGCGCCGAAGGGGACGAAGCTGCCGCCGGCCAGGCCGTGGGCCACCACGTCGATGCCGTTGAAGTCCATGCGCTGGGTAAGGCCCAGGGAAAGGCCCCGCGGCATCAGGGAGTTCTTGACGGTCCTGTCCAGCATCTCCGGGGTACAGTAGCCGCCGGAAAGGAGGCCCAGCACCTCCCGGGTCATGGCCGCCTGCAGACGGTTCAGCATGAAGCCGGGGATGAATTTCTCCATCCGCACGGGCGCCTTCCCCACCTCCTCGTGGAGCCGCATCATCCGGGCCATGGTCTCTTCCGAGGTCCCCGGCCCCTTGACCACCTCCACCAGCGGGATCACGTGGGGCGGCGCGACCCAGTGCACGACGGAAAAATACGGCTGCCGCGCCTCGGGCAGGAAGGGGAATACGTTCATGTAGGAGGTGTTGCTGGAGATCAGGACCTCCGGCGGCAGCAGCCGGTCCAGCTCGGCGAAGACCGCCTGCTTGACCTCGGCCTTTTCCGCCACGGTCTCCGACACGTAAAAGCAGCCCCGGACCGCCTCCTCCAGGGAGGTCGTATAGACCGTCCGCGCCAGGATCTCCTCCCGCTGTCCCCGGGCCAGGCCCTCCTCCAGCAGGAACGTCACCGCGGCCTCGATAGCGGTCCGCGCCTTCTCCAGCGTGGCCTCCGTGCGGGAATAGAGCTTCACGCCGTATCCGCCGGCCGCATAGACCGCGGCCATCCCGGCCCCCATGGTGCCGGCTCCCAGTATTCCGATCATCTTCTCTTCCATACGTTCTCCCTCAGGTAAACAGGGTGACGAGCCCCGAAACACCGATAAACAGATATACCCAGAATTTCAGCTTTTCCGGGGACATTCTGTCCCCCACCCGGTTGCCCAGCGCGTTTCCCAGCAGCACCGCGGCAAAGCCCACCGCCGTGGCCGGCAGCAGCTGCACCGTATAAATGCCCTTGGCAAAGCGGGTGACCGTCCCCATGATGCTGGAGACGGCGAAGACCGCGTGCAGGTTGCCGATGTAGGTCCTGCGGTCCTTCGTGCGGGCCAGAAACAGCAGCGCCATCAGCGGTCCGCCGATGCCGAACACCGCGGCCATGATCCCGGAGGGGACCGCGCAGAGGAAACAGTTCGTCAGCGTGTCCTTCATGCTCGCCTTCTTCGCCAAAAGCAGATAATACAGGCTCAGCAGCAGAAGAAATATCCCGAAGGCGATCTCCACCGCGTCCATTTTCAGCTGCTGCACGAACTGCAGGGTCAGGTAGTAGGCCCCCAGATACAAAGCTCCCGGCAGCAGGCACAGCTTCAGACTCAGCTGCTTTCGGTACCGAAGGGCTGAGGCGACGACCAGCGCCACGTTGATGGCGCAGGCCAGGGCCGAAGCCTCCAGCACCGGCATGAAATACGGCAGCACGCACATCATCAAAATGGATGAGCCGAAGCCGGTGACCGTCTGCACGAATCCGCCGGAAAAGGCACTCAGTCCCAGAGCTATCCAATACCACATAAGTCATGCTCCTTCCTTCGTCAAAAAAAGCGTCTGACCCGAACGGATCAGACGCTTTTCCTTAGCAGCTCAGCCTAAGGCACCGCTGGCCTTCAGCTCGGCGATCTGCTCCGCGGTGTAGCCCAGAGAAGCGGCTACCTCGTCGTTGCTGGCACCGTACATGATCGGAGCGCCGGGAACGAAGGGGCCCTGAGAGCCCAGACGGACAGGGCAGGTAGGCAGCACGCGCTCTGCACCGTTGGTGCAGTTGTACTTCAGCAGGTAGTGGTTTGCCCAGGCCTGCTCGTCGGACAGCACGTCGTAGAAGTGGTTCAGCTTGCCGCAGACGATATCCAGATCGTGGAAGATCTGCAGCCATTCCTTGGAGGTCTTCTTCTTGAAGGCGGCTTCCAGGATCGGGACTTCCTCCTCGGCCTTGCTCATCATATCCGCGTTGTTGTGCACGCCGATGGCTTCCATCTCGGCCTTGACGTCCAGAGCGGTGAAGAACTTATCCGCGTAGCGGTCGAATTCGAAGATCGTGCAGCGTACCCATTCGCCGTCGGCGCATTCGTAGGACAGGTTGGTGGCCATGCCCATGCGGCGCTTCTCGGGGAATTCGTGGTTGTAGGGATCCTGAGCCATGACGATGGAGCCGCCGAAGGCCCAGATACCGGCACCGTACAGAGACAGGGTCACGAAATCGCCCTTGCCGGTGCGCTCTCTCTGGAACAGAGCGGTCATCAGGGCGCCGAACATGAAGGAGCCGGTGATGGTATCGCCCATGGCGTAACGGGAGTTCACGGGATAGCTGCCGGGGTTCTTGATGGTCATGTCGGCGGCAAAGCCGGGACGGGACCAGAAAGCGATGTTATCAAAGCCGGGAGCGTCGCAGTCGGGCCCGTCGTAGCCGTAGCCGGTCAGGGTAGCGTAGACCAGGCGGGGGAAGCGGTCCTTCAGGGAATCATAGTCCACACCCAGCTTCACCAGAGACTGATGACGGGTGTTGGTGATCAGCACGTCGGCATCCTCCAGCAGCTTGAAGAACAGCTCCTTGCCCTCGGGGGCCTTCATGTTCAGGCTGATGGACTTCTTGCCCAGGTTGAACACGTCGAACAGCGGGTTCTCATCATACTGGGTCTTGGTGTGCTCGGAGCTCATCTTGCGCCAGGCATCACCGCCGCGGCCTTCGATCTTGATGACCTCGGCGCCCATATCCGCCAGGATACGGCCGACGATGGGAGCGGCTACGTAGTTAGCCAGCTCAACGACCTTAATACCTTCAAGAGGCTTGCTCATAGTATTTCTCCTTATCTTCTGCAGTCTGTCGGTCAAAAAAAACTGAGGCGGGCTCTCCCGCCTCAGCTGAAAGCCGGATTACTTGCCGCCGTTGACCAGGATCCACTGGCCGTTCAGGTAGGAAGCGCGCTCGCTGGCAACGAAAGCGATCACTTCGCCGATCTCGGACGGTTCGCCCAGACGGTTCATCGGGTTGGAAGCGACCATGGCATCCATAACGGCCTGAGGAACGGCCTGATACATATCGGTATTGGTGGCGCCGGGGGCAACGCAGTTCACGGTGATGCCCTTCTTGGCGCTTTCCTTCGCCAGGGAGTTGGTGAAGCCGACCATAGCGGCCTTGGTGGCAGCGTAGTTGCACTGGCCGACGATACCGCGGACGGAAGCGGAGCTGATGTTGATGATACGGCCGTAACCCTGGTTGCGCATGCCGTTGATGACGGCGTGGCACCAGTAGAAGGTACCGTTCAGGTTGGTGTTGATGACCTTCATCCACTGATCAACGCTCATCTTGTGGAACATGCAGTCGCGGGTCACGCCGGCGTTGTTCACCAGGATGTCGATGCGGCCGAAGTGCTCGATGATGGCATCGTAAGCGGCCTGAACGTCGTCGGGGTTGGAGATATCGCACTTCACGGGGAAGGCCATTTCGCCCAGCTCGGCAGCGGTCTTGCAGGCGGTCTCATAATCATAGTCAACGATAGCGATGCCGGCAACTTCTTCCCGGACAAAGATCTTCGCAGTAGCGGCGCCGATACCCTTGGCACTGCCGGTTACAACAGCAATTTTACCTTTTAACATAATGATCTCCTCTTCTTGCTGCCAAGCAGTCCTGCGGCTGCCCGCGCAATCTTCGTGATAGCTCCATAATAGAGCAAGTTTTTTCTTCTGTCAACCCTTGCTCAGCCACTAAAAAAACTGATGCAAGGGCAAGATTCTGGATATGCCAAAAAACGGTCCTCCCGCGGCTTACAGGAAGAATTCCGGCTCAGCCCGGCGCTCGTACCCCAGCTCCAGCTCGGTGCGGTGGTAGATGTACCCGGGATCGTCGTAGTAGCGGGCGCCGGTGGGGCACTTCTTCTCGCAGGCGCCGCATTTGATGCAGATGCCGGTATATTCCGCCACGTTGTCGGGATTGATGGAGCCCATGGGGCAGACCGCCGCGCAGATGCCGCAGTTCGTGCAGAGCTCCGCCTTCAGCTGCGGCTTCACCTTCAGGATATTGACGGGATTGCCCTGCCGGTCTCTGGGCTGATAGTAGGGACGGATGGGGTCCTCGCCCTTCACGTACACGGGATGAGCCGGCTCACCGTCCATGCACTGCAGCTTGGCGTAGACCTGCGCGGCAAATTCCTCCGCCTGGGTCTTGTCCTTGTCATCGGGACGACCCGCCGCCAGGATCCGGGAGAAGGAATGCTCGCAGGCAAAGGCCGCGCCGGCGATGGTCTTGAAACCGTTCCCTTCCAGAATATTGCGCAGCTCGATCAGGCCGTCGTCATAGTTCCGGTTGCCGAAGCAGACCATGGGCACCGCCAGAGCGCCGTTGCCCTTCACCGTGGCCAGAAACTTCAGCAGCACGTTGGGCACGCGGCCCGCGTACACGGGAGTGGCGAAGATCACCAGCTCGTCGCTCGCGATCTCGGGGGCCTGAGCTCTGCCGGCAGGCAGGGTGAAATCGGTGGTGAGCTTCTCATAGCCCCCCAGCTCGGCGATCCTCCCCGCCACCAGCTCTGCCAGAGTCTTGGTGGTATCCGTGGCACTGAAATACATTGCCCGTACTTTCATGTTCCTATCCTCCTCAGCTATCCTCCTGCCGGCCGGAGCCCTCCGCCCCGGGGCACGATCTGCTTTTCCGTCCGGGGCCCTTTGCCCCGGGGGCCGCCTGGCCCTTCCGGTCCGCCGCGGCAAAGCTCGCGCTTCCCGCAGACCTTCTTATTTTACCCGTTTTCCGGGAAAAGCGCAACCTTTTCAGCAGGGATTTTCCCGCGCAGGGCAAAAAAAGGGTTCTATAACAAATGTTGGGGTGTTGAGCAGCCCATGCTCTCCACTCAAACATTTTTGCGTTATAATAAAAAAAGACCTCCAAGCGCCAATGGTCCGCCAACCACACCTGGAGGTACAAAAAAATGCAGAATCATCTTAT
>JAZLJI010000114.1:0-2267 GCA_045617825.1 Lachnospiraceae bacterium | reverse complement strand
CGTCCCTGACCGATCTTCTCACCCAGATATGCATACCAGGAGCCTGATTTCTCGATGATTCCGTCACTGGCCGCCAGATCCAGAAGATCGCCTTCCTTTGCGATTCCCTGACCGAACATGATGTCAAACTCTGCCTCCTTGAAGGGCGGAGCTACTTTATTTTTCACGACCTTGACGCGGACGTGGTTGCCCACGATCTCGCCGCCCTGCTTCAGGGATTCTATCCGGCGCACGTCCAGACGCACGGAGGAATAGAACTTCAGGGCCCGGCCGCCGGTGGTCACCTCGGGATTGCCGAACATGACGCCGACCTTCTCGCGGAGCTGGTTGATAAAGATCACCACGCAGGAGGAGCGGCCGATCGCCGCGGTCAGCTTGCGGCAGGCCTGGGACATCAGACGGGCCTGCTTGCCCATCTGCGCGTCGCCCATATCGCCGTCGATCTCATCCTTGGGGACCAGAGCTGCCACGGAGTCGATGACCACCACGTCCATGGCACCGGAACGTACCATGGTCTCGGCGATCTCCAGAGCCTGCTCGCCGTTATCCGGCTGAGAAACGTAAAGGTTGTCCACGTCGACGCCGATATTTGCCGCATATTTGGGATCCAGAGCATGCTCGGCGTCCACGAAGCCGGCGATGCCGCCCAGCTTCTGCGCCTCGGCTACGATATGCAGGGCCAGCGTGGTCTTGCCGCTGGACTCCGGCCCGAAGATCTCGATGATCCTTCCCTTCGGCACGCCGCCCAGACCCAGCGCCAGGTCCAGAGACAGGGATCCGGAGGGGATGGTCTCCACGTTCATCGCGGTGTTGTCCCCCAGTCTCATGATGGAACCCTTGCCGAAATCCTTTTCAATGTTGGAAATAGCCGTATCTAAAGCTCTCTGTCTGTCTTCTTTGTTCATGTCTTCCTCCACCCGAACTTCTGTTCGATTCATTTGTATCCTATTCTATTTCCGCCCGAATGTCAAGCACTATTTTCACAGAATTTAAAAACAGGAAAACAGCGTCTCCGCCATCTTCCCGTTTCGTATTATGCCTTGTCCGCGGAGAAAGCGCAAGCAACGTTCAGCGCTCCTCCGTACCGCTTTGTTCCGTGACATGCACGTGGGTATACAGATGCTCCATGCAGTATTCCCGGCCGCCGGCGCATTTGCTGCAGTAACGGAATTCCAGCTCCGGCGCGTCCAGCTCGGTGCGGCCGCAGACGGCGCAGCGGTGCTTGGGCGCCCCCTTCGGACCCTCCGACTGTCTCACCTTGGCCTCGAACTGCGCCCGGCGGATGACCTGCTTTACGCGGCGCACCGGCCGGCGGATAAACAGGAAAAAGACGATAAAGTTCAGCAGCGACGCCAGGATGCTGACCCGCACGGTCCAGTCTCCCGTGATCATCTCGAAGACCATCAGCAGCCCGTAGAAGATCGCCAGGTATTTGGCCTTGATCGGGATCACCATAAAGTAATAGAAGCGGGCCTCCGGGATCGTGACGGCGAGCGCCAGCAGGAAGGACATATACAGATCGCTCGTGGTCAGCAGCAGGATCTCGCCCGTGATCACGTAGACCAGGAGAGCGGCCAGGATCAGGGCGAACAGGCCGATGAAGACGTAGAGGTTAAAGTAGAAGCTGCCCCAGAGCCGCTCCAGGCTCCGCCCGATCGAGTAGAAAACGTAGCAGAACAGGAGGAACCAGAGGATGCCGGTGTCCGGAGGATACATGATAAAGGTCACGATCCGCCAGACCTGCCCCTTCAGGATCATCGACCAGTCCAGACTCAGGTTCGTCAGATAAAAGCTCAGTCCCCAGTCAAAAAAGCTGATCAGGATAAAGCCGCCCACGTACAGGATGATGATATACAGCATCAGATTCGGAATGGCATAGCGTCCGAATTTGCGTTCCGTTTTGTCAAATAAGCCCATGTGATCTTTTCGCCCTACGGCAGATCCCTTCTTCGGAATATAGGATGACCCTACCAGACCATTATAAGGGCAGGCGGAGCGGCTGTCAAATGAAAAGATGCTAAACTGCGGCGGCATTTTCCTGCACTTTTATGAAAATTTTCCTTGACAAATGCCGAGGAAGAGACTAAATTAACCGTGTATGTTTACCGGAGAGCTACCGTGTCTGCCCTTCGGCGAGCGCTCACCGAAGGACGGAACAACCCGCCGTCTGACGGAATATGATGTGGAGGAAAGAACAATTGGCTAACATTAAATCTGCTAAGAAGAGAGTTCTTGTTGCGGAGAGAAACGCTGAAGCGAACAAGGCT
>JAZLJI010000113.1:0-9819 GCA_045617825.1 Lachnospiraceae bacterium | reverse complement strand
ATAAGATGATTCTGCATTTTTTTGTACCTCCAGGTGTGGTTGGCGGACCATTGGCGCTTGGAGGTCTTTTTTTATTATAACGCAAAAATGTTTGAGTGGAGAGCATGGGCTGCTCAACACCCCAACATTTGTTATAGAACCGCAAAAAAGGAACGCGGGCGCCGTTTTCCGGCGCTTCCGCGTCCCTTCAACTTCCCGGCAGCCGTCCCGCGCCGCCGGCCCGCGCTCCGCCGTACCGGCCGGAGGGGCATTTTCCGCGGCGCTTACGGTTCGTCGCCGCTCTTCTTCTGATAATAGGACAGCATCAGATCCACGACCCTGCCGTAGCTCTTCACGCCGTCCGTCTGGTTATTGAACTTCAGCGTGGCGTCGTTGACCTTCTCCGAGACCTCCGCCACCTTGCTCTTGAACCGGCTCCAGTACTGCGTATTCGCCGACAGATCGTCGCAGACCTCCGGGCAAAGCTGTCCGGACAGCTCCAGCCAGCGGTCGTAGTCCGCTCCCCACAGCGCGTTGCTGGCGTAAATATAGCCCAGCATGTATCCGCTGTAGACGAACTCCGGCTCGTCGGAAAGGATGCAGCCCAGGAAGCCGATGAAGTTGGCCTCGTCCTCCCGCTCGAAGCCCGCCGCATGGGCCAGCTCGTGGCAGACGGTATGCGGCAGATTGTAGGGGGTGATATCCGTATTGATCTGGCATTCCACGGTAAAGGGCGAAAATACACCGGTGATATTGCATTCCGACAGGAACGTGGACCAGATCACGCCCTTGGGGCGGGGATAATACACGTCCAGGAAGTCGTAGGTGCCGCCCAGCTCCTTCATCACCCGGCGGGAGGTCTCCAGGTAGTCCTCCGGCATCACGCACAGGCCGTTTCCGTCCCGTTCCACCTTCTCCGACGCCAGGTTCACCTCCCGGACCAGCTCCTCCACCACCCGGGCCAGCTCTTCCTTCGTGCCGCCCGCGGTGCCGAGGCCGCTTTTCTCGGCAAAGGTCATCCGGTTATAATTGACGCCGTTGCCCAGATTGGCCGCCAGCCACAGACCGCCGGCGATCAGGAACACGCAGCGCAGCCACCGCAGGAACCAGTTCGGATGCTTGTGCTGCCTCCTGTAGGTCCTGACGATATTGATGATCAGGGCGACGATCGCCAGGGGGATCAGGATATACAGGGCCAGCTCGTTCACCGACCAGGGGATCAGGCTGCACAGCCTGCCCATGCTTCCGGCCCACAGGGGCTGGATATGCTGGGCAAACCATTCGGAAAATGCCTTGCTTCTTCCCGAAATGATATGCAGCGCCGTGGCGACGGCGGCCGGAATGAGGGCCAGCAGCAGCTTACCCGCTTCCTTAAGGATCGTTTTCAACGTCGGTTTCTTCATGGGCCCTCCCTTCCGGATCGCTGCCGGTCCCTGCTCAGGTCTTGTCCTTCTTATAATACTTCTTGAAAATCTCCTTCATTTCCTGCCGGTTGAAGTGATAGGAGGTGTTGCAGTAGTCGCAGTGGGCCTCCACCGTTTCCTGGGAAAGCATCAGATCCAGCAGATCGAATTTGCCGATGGAGGCCACGGCAGTCTCCACCTTTTCCTTGCTGCAGCCGCAGAAGAAGCTGACCTCCTGCTTCTCCAGCACCTCAAAATCCAGACTGCCCAGGATATCCTCCAGGATCTCCTCCGGCTTCTCGCCCTCCTCCAGCATGGAGGTGATCGGCGGCAGGCTCAGGATGATATTTTCCAGGCGCTCCGCCGTCTCATCGCTGACGTTGGGCATCAGCTGGATCATGAAGCCGCCGGCGCAGCGCACGGTATTTTCCTTATTCATCAGGACGCCCAGCGCCACGGAGGACGGAGTCTGCTCGGATTTGGAGAAATAATAGGTCAGATCCTCGGCGATCTCTCCGGTCTGCAGGGAGCAGGTGCCGCTGTAGGGCTCCTTCATGCCCAGGTCCTTCGTGACCGTCAGCTCGCCCTTGCCGATGGCGCCGCCCACGTTCAGCTTACCGTTGCCGGAGGAGTGGACGATGGCGCCGGGCTCCAGTGCGAAGCCCTTGACGTGGCCGTGGGAATCCGCCACGGCGATCAGGCCCTTGCCGGGACCGTCGCCGGTGACCTTAAGGGTCAGCTTGTCCTCCTCGCCCTTCATCTGGATGCTGAGCATGGCTGCCGCCGTCAGCAGTCTTCCCAGACCGGCGGTCATCACCGGGCTGGTATCGTGGCGGCGTCTTGCCTCCTCGGTCAGCCGGCCGGTGGATGCCGCAAAGGCTCTGATGGTCCCGCCCGCAGCCACGCCGCGGACCACGTAATCTTTCATTTCTTCGCTCATATCTTCGGTTCCTTTCCCAAACGGAACAAATTCTGCATTTCCGCCGTCAGCGAGGCCTCTCCGCCTCTGTCCGGCAGCTCCTCCCGGCGGATCCATCTGGCCGCCTTCAGTTCCGTCTCATCCACGTGCAGCGTGGTATCGCCCTCCGCCTCACAGAAAAAGCCGATCATCACCGTATCGGAGAAGGACCAGGGCTGGCTCTTGTAATAGCGGATGTTTTTGACCTCCAGGCCGATCTCCTCCCGGACCTCCCGGCGGACGCATTCCTCGAAGGACTCACCGATCTCGACAAATCCGGCGATATTGGCCAGATTGACGTTCGGCCGTTCCCGGGAGGTGGAGACCACCATCCGGTCGCCGTCCATCACGGCGATGGTCACCGCAGGCATCAGCCGGGGATAGGTGGTGCGTCCGCAGGCAGGACACACGAAAGCCCGCTCGGTCTTCGAGGGCTCGGTCTCGGTGCCGCAGCAGCCGCAGTAGCGCTCGCTCCTCATCCAGCGGGACAGCTGCAGGCCGGTAATCCCGGCAAAGGCCAGATGCCGCGGCTCCAGACTGCGCAGGGCAGCGGCCTTGACGTAGGTGAAGCCGGGGAGCTCCGGGCTTCCCTCTCCCAGGAAAAATGCACGGTCATCGATCAGAAAGCCGAAGCTTAAGCCTTCCGTTCCGGTGGAATTTACCTGAGGGAAGTCGCAAAGCCCGCCCTCCCGGATCAGCAGTTCCCGTCCGCCGCGGCTGTACAGCACGTAGTCGTCCGGCCGGGGCGCCCGGCGATGCGCGAACGCATTATCGTAAACGTGTGGAGCAATATCCTGTATCATAGTCCCTCCTCGGGTCTCAGACTGCTCTTATGGTAGTCTTTCCCCGGACAAAAGTCAACCGCCCACCGGTGAAATTTCCGTGTGGGCGGTCCTTCGTTTTTCTTCTGTTACGGCTGATAGCGGGTCTCGCAGTAGAGGCAGCGGTAAATGCCGGCCTCCTTGTCCGCCAGCTGGAACACCTGCGGCAGCTCCTGCTCCGTGGTGGTGATGCAGCGGGGGTTCTTGCATTTGATGACGTCCGTCAGCCGGTTCGGCATCGCGATCTGACATTTGCGGATGCGGGCGCCGCCCTTGATGAAATTCACCGTCGCGCCGGGATCCACGAAGCCGATCACGTCCAGGTTGATGTCCAGCTCCGCGTCGATCTTGATGATGTCCTTGCGGCCCATTTTCCGGCTGTAGACGTTGCGGATCAGCGCCACCGACACGTCCAGGCGGTCGAGGCCCAGCAGCTCGTAGATCATCATGCCCTTGCCGGCGGTGATATGGTCGATCACCACGCCGCTGCTTATCGCATCGATATTCATAACGTTCCCGCCTCCTTTAACAGCTTCAGGATCAGCGCCATCCGCATGATCTTTCCGTTATAGACCTGTTTGAAGTAGCAGGCCCGGGGATCCCGGTCTACCTCCACGCTGATCTCGTTGACCCGGGGCAGGGGATGCATCACCGCGAGACTGCTCTTCCCGCGGCTCAGCTTGTCCGGCGTCAGGATATAGCTGTCCTTCAGGCGCAGGTACTCCTCCTCGTTGAAGAAGCGTTCCTTCTGCACGCGGGTCATGTACAGCACGTCCAGCGTGGGAAGCGCGCCCTCCAGATCGGCCGTTTCCTGATAGGGGATCTGCTTTTTCTCCAGCACGTCCTCCCGGACGTATTCCGGCAAACGCAGCTCCTTCGGGGAGATCAGCACGAAGCGGATCCCGCTGTAGCGGCTCAGCGCATTGATCAGGGAATGGACCGTGCGGCCGAATTTCAGGTCGCCGCAAAGGCCCACCGTCAGATTCTCGAAGCCGCCCTTTTCCCGGTAAATGGTCAGCAGATCGGCCAGCGTCTGCGTGGGGTGCGCGTGGCCGCCGTCTCCGGCATTGACCACCGGGACCGTTGCCGCCCGGGACGCCACCAGCGCGGCGCCCTCCTTGGGATGGCGGATTGCGATGATATCCGCGTAGCAGGAAACGGTGCGGGCGGTATCCGCCACGCTTTCGCCCTTGGCCGCAGAGGAGGAATCCGCCCCCGCCATGGTGATCACGTGACCGCCCAGCTCGTACATGGCCGCCTCAAAGCTCATGCGGGTGCGGGTGGAGGGCTCGTAGAACAGGGTCGCCAGCTTCTTTCCCCGGCAAATCTCCGCATAGTCCGCGGGATGAGCGATGATATCCGTCGCCCGGTCCAGCAGCTCCTGAATTTCTTCCCGGCTCAGGTCACCGATGTCGATGATGCTTCTCATTTTCCGATCCAGCTCTCATCGGAGGGATCGTTCCGGAACTTCAGCAGCCGGGCCACGTCCTCCGGGCGGATGTAGTTTTCCTCGGCAGCGACCCGGGCGATGCAGTCAAAGTCCGTCAGCGAGTAGTTGATCACGTCCGCGGCGGCCAGGCGATCCAGACCCTTCTTCATCCCGTAGGTGAAGATGGACACCACGCCCAGCACCTGCGCGCCGGCCTCCCGCAGCACGTTCACGACCTCGATCACGCTGCCGCCGGTGGAGATTAGGTCCTCCACCACCACGACCTTCTGACCGGGCTCCAGACGGCCCTCGATCTGATTCTGGCGGCCGTGGTCCTTGGCGCCGGAGCGGACGTAGCCCATGGGCAGGCCCAGCAAATGCCCCGTGATGGCGGCATGGGCGATCCCCGCGGTGGAGGTCCCCATCAGGACCTCGGCTTCGGGATAATGCTCCTTGATCATCGCCGCCAGCCCGTTTTCCACGTCGGTCCTTACCTCGGGAGCGGTCAGCGTCAGCCGGTTATCGCAGTATACCGGGCTCTTGATGCCGCTGGCCCAGGTGAAGGGCTCCTCGGGCCGGAAAAATACCGCTTTGATCTTCAGCAGGTCTTTTGCAATCAGAGTTTTCCAATCCATGACGTTTTCTCCTCTTATCTTCTTTCCTCTCCGCTGGGCAGCGCTGCTCTGCCCGCCCGGCGGCTTGTGTCGCTTGTATGATACCCGCCCGGCGGCATTGCCGCAGGCTTGTGTTGTGCCCGCCCGGCGGCGCTGCTCTGCCCGCCCGGCGGCATTGCCGGCTTCGGGCGGATTCCCGGCCGGGGCGGCACCGATTCCTTCGGCCTGCGGCCTTTCCGGGCGCGCCGTGACTCAGAAAAACGCCTGATGCGTTTTTCTTACGGCACGGCTTGAAAATCGCTTCCCGTAACCGCGATTTTCATCCCGGAGGCCTTGGCCTCAGTTCATGTGCCGCCATCCGGCCGTCCATAGCCCTGTGCCGGCATATGCCGCCGGGCCGGGCTTACGGGAACTTTCAGGGCCTTGATAAACCACTTCCGGCAGCCGCGATTTTCATCCCGGAGGCCTTGGTCTCAGTTCATGTGCCGCCATCCGGCCGTCCATAGCCCTGCGCCGGCATATGCCGCCGGGCCGGGCTTGCAGGGTGCCGCTCAGGACGTTGATCTTGTCTAATCTTTTGTGAGCATTTCCTTGGCGAAAACCACGGCTTCTGTGCGACGGATTCATCCGTTCATATACGGATCTGTATTCTCCGCACAAGCAGGTGCCTTGGCCTTTTCCGCCCCCGCCGGCTTTCCGCAGGCGGAGGACTATGGACGGCTGGTCGGCGTCACATGCCTGAGGGCAAAGTCCTATGACCAAAAATCGCGGCTACGGGAAGCGATTTTTGAGCCGTGCCGCAGAAAAAACGCATCAGGCGTTTTTTCGAGTCACGGCGTGTCATAAAGGACTGCAGGCCGAAGAAATTCGTGACGCCCCAGCCGGGAATCCGTCCGAGGCCGGCAGAAAGCCGGCGGGAGCGGTCAGATTCCTATTCGGCTCGCTTTTCCGTGATGGCAGAGCTTTGCCTTCTTGTCAGCAGCAGAACTCCGCCAGGCAGCGTTCGTATGCCGCCACGGGGTCCGCGGCCGCCGTAATGGGACGGCCCACGACGATATAATCCGATCCGATCTTTTTGGCCTCGGCGGGCGTCATCACCCGCTTCTGATCGCCCTTGTCGCCGTCCGCGAAACGGACGCCGGGCGTCACGGTCAGAAAGTCCTTCCCGCAGCGCTCGTGCACCAGACCGGCCTCCAGCGGGGAGCATACCACCCCGTCCAGCCCGGCAGCGGCGGCCCGCTCTGCGTAATGCATGACGACCTCCGGCATGGGCTCCCGGATCAGCAGATCCCGCTCCAGCGCCGTCTGGTCCGTAGAGGTCAGCTGGGTCACGGCGATCAGCAGCGGTCTGGTCCCGTCGGGGCGGGTCAGGCCCTCCAGCGCCGCCTGCATCATCGGCAGCGTGCCCGCCGCGTGCAGATTGCAGATATCCACGTCCAGCCGGGACAGCACGGCCATGGCCTTCTTCACCGTATTGGGGATATCGTGCAGCTTCAGATCCAGAAAGATCTTATGGCCCCGGGCCTTCAGCTCCCGGACGATCGCCGGTCCCTCCGCGTAGAACAGCTCCATCCCGATCTTCACAAACGGCTTCCTGCCGGTGAATTTGTCCAAAAAGGCAAATGTCTCCTCTGCGGAAGCAAAGTCACAGGCTACGATCACGTCCTTACCCATCAGCGTACTCCTCCGATTATCTCACTCAAATTCTCGATGCCGCAGCGGTCCATTACGCCGGGCAGCTCTTCGATGATCCTTTTGCAGGCAAAGGGATCCACCAGATTGGCCGCGCCGACCTCCACAGCCGTCGCTCCGGCCAACATCATTTCGATCACGTCCTCCGGCGTGGAAACGCCGCCCAGCCCGATCACGGGGATCTTCACCGCCTGCGCCACCTGGTACACCATCCGGAGCGCCACGGGAAATACCGCCGGCCCCGAAAAGCCGCCCATTTTGTTGGCGATCACCGGTCTTCTGGTCCTCAGGTCGATCCGCATGCCCAGCAGCGTATTGATCAGGGACAGGCCGTCCGCCCCGGCGTCCTCGCAGGCCCGGGCGATGCTGACGATGTCCGTCACGTTCGGGGACAGCTTCACGATCACCGGCTTGGTGGCCACGGCCTTCACCGCCCGGACCACCGAGGCGGCCACCTCGGGATCCGTGCCGAAGGCCATCCCGCCGCCCTTGGAATTCGGGCAGGAAATATTCACCTCCAGCCAGCCGATCTGCGGTTCCCCGGTCAGCCGCTCGCAGGTATAGGCGTAGTCCTCCACACTGTGGCCGCTGATATTGGCCATCACCGGCTTGTGAAACACCTTCTTCAGCTTCGGCAGCTCCTCCGCGATCACGGCCTCCACCCCGGGGTTCTGCAGGCCGATGGCATTGATCAGGCCCTCCCGGCACTCCGCGATGCGCGGCGTGGGGTTGCCGAAAAGCGGCTCCCGGGTAGTCCCCTTGAAGGAAAAGCTGCCCAGAATGTTGATATCGTACAACTCGGCAAATTCATAGCCGTAGCCGAAGGTCCCGGAGGCGGGAATGATGGGATTGTCCAGCTCGATCCCCAGCAGCTTCACACTCAGGCGTCCCATAGGATATTCTCCTTCTTCATCACCGGGCCTTCCCGGCAGATGCGCTTATTGCCGGTGACGGTCTTACAGCTGCAGCCCATGCAGGCGCCGAAGCCGCAGCCCATCCGCTGCTCAAAGCTGAATTCTCCGGAGGTCTTCGCCGCCCGGTATACGGCCTTCAGCATGGGCTCCGGCCCGCAGCAGTAGAAATAGCTGTATTCCTCGGGCAGGCCGTCGGTCACGAAGCCCCTGACGCCCGCGCTGCCGTCCACCGTGGTCACGGTGACGCCGCAGCCCAGCGCCCGGAACTCGGCCTCATAAAAGACCTCCGCCGCGGTATTGAAGCCCAGCACCACCCGGACGTCCTTTCCCTGCGCTCTCAGCCGTCTGGCCAGCAGATACATCGGCGGAACGCCCACGCCGCCGCCCAGCAGCACCGGCGCGTCGCCCGCGGCGGAAAGGTCGTAGCCGTTGCCGAGCCCCGTCAGGAGCTCCAGCCTGGCGCCTGCCGGGAGGGCAGCCATTTGCCGGGTGCCCTGCCCCACCGCCTTGTAGATCAGGGTCAGGCGGTCCCCCTCCAGGTCGCAGACCGAGATGGGGCGCCGCAGATACAGGCCCTCCAGGCGGATATTCACGAACTGCCCCGGTGCCGTAATGGCGGAGCAGTCTCCCTCAAGCACCATCCGGTAGATCCCCGGGACCAGTGCCTCGTTGCGGATTATGGTAAAATAACCGTTTTTCATAGCGGCTCCTTCTCAGGCGTCGATGGTGGAAATGGTCAGCGTGGTCTCCTCCAGCACGTCCAGCAGCACCCGCACCGTATCCAGAGAGGTGAACATGGACACGTTGTTCTCGGTGGCCAGCTGGCGGATCCGGGCGCCGTCGCTCACGGCGGTGTCGGAGTCCAGGCTCCTGGTATTGATCACGTAGGCGATATGGCCCTGCCGCAGCGCCTCGGGGATCTCCTCGGAGCCCTCGCTGATCTTCCGGAGCACGTGGGTGCGGATCCCGTTGCGCTTCAGATACTCTCCCGTTCCCCGGGTGGCCTGGATGTTGAAGCCCAGGTTGTAGAAGCGCCGGATCTGGTACAGGGCCTCCGGCTTATCCGCCTCGGCCACCGTCACGAAGACCGTGCCGTAATTCTGCAGATGCATGCCCGCCGCCTGCAGCGCCTTATACAGCGCGCGGTTCAGCTTGTCGTCGTAGCCGATGGCCTCGCCGGTGGACTTCATCTCGGGAGACAGATAGGCGTCCAGGCCCTTGATCTTGTTGAAGGAGAACACCGGAGCCTTCACGTAATACCGCTTCTTCTCCTCGGCGTAAAGGTCGAAGATGCCCTGCTCCTTTAAGGATTTGCCCAGGATCACCTCCGTGGCGATGTCCGCCAGGGACAGGCCGGTGGCCTTGGACAGGAAGGGAACGGTACGCGAGGACCGGGGATTCACCTCGATGATGAACACGTTGTCGCTGCGGTCCACGATGAACTGGATGTGGTACAGGCCTACGATGCCCAGCGCCGGGCCCAGCTTTTTGGCGTAGCCCAGGATGGTGCCCTTCACCTTGTCGGAAATGCTGAAGGGAGGATATACGCTGATGGAGTCGCCGGAGTGGACGCCGGTGCGTTCCACCAGCTCCATGATCCCGGGCACGAATACATCCCGTCCGTCGCAGATGGCGTCGATCTCCACCTCCTTGCCGGCGATGTATTTGTCCACCAGCACGGGCTTGTCCTCGTCGATCTCCACGGCGGTCTGCAGATAATGCCGCAGCTGGCTTTCATTGGCCACGATCTGCATGGCCCGGCCGCCCAGCACGAAGGAGGGCCGCACCAGCACGGGGTAACCGATGCGGGCCGCAGCGGCCACGCCATCCTCTATTTTGGTGACGGCGCTGCCCGTGGGCTGCGGGATGTGCAGCTCTTTGAGCACCTTTTCGAAGCTGTCGCGGTTCTCCGCCCGCTCGATGGCGTCGCAGTCCGTGCCGATGATGGATACGCCGCGCTCCATGAGGGGCATGGCCAGGTTGATGGCCGTCTGCCCGCCCAGAGAGGC
>JAZLJI010000112.1:0-5655 GCA_045617825.1 Lachnospiraceae bacterium | reverse complement strand
CAGATTCGTCTGGAAGCCGGAGGGGAAGGTCATGACGGCCTCCTTGCCGAAGAACTCCGCCAGTTCCTTTTCCAGCTGAATGTGGACGGACAGCGTCCCGTTGAGGAACCGGGAGCCGGAGCAGCCGCTGCCAAAGCGGCCCGCCGCCTCCTGCGCCGCCGCGATCACCCGGTCGTCGCTGGTCAGGCCCAGATAGTTGTTGGAGCCCAGCATGATGGTGCGCCGGCCCTCCATCTGCACCTCGGAGTGCTGGCGGGAGGTAATCTCGTGGAAATAGGGGTACAGTCCGGTGGCGCGGCAGTCGTCCGCCGCGGTGTACTCTCTGCATTTATCGAAAAGGTCCATGTTCTCGCTCCTTCGCGTTGTTCTGCATCTACCATAAACCTTTTCCTCCGAAAAGTCAAGGTATTTCAAGAAATTTAATAAATTATTTCAAGTTATTGAATCTGAAAGCTCAAAATTTAGAACCATTCGGGGATGAATCGTCGAAAATGCCGTGGGGGATACAGCAGATTTCTCCGGTGGGAACGAGGAACGCCGGAAACTGCGGAACGCTTGAAATTTTTCGGCCTTTCTGCTATCATTGTATCAGAGAACTCGATACTGTTAACGAAAGCGCTGGAGTAAAAAGCGTTCCGCAGAGGGAGAGGCTTCGTAAAGAAGTTCTCTCCCTTCGGTTTTGTATTCAGCCGGAATGACAGGAAGCATAGAAAACGCTCAGAGGATTTCTCTGAGCGTTAACTTATAAATGAAAGTCATTAGTAAGACAAATTAGTATGTGATCCTACAAGCCGTGCAGGACCAATCCACCAGTCCCACTGTAACGAATTCTCTTTCACCAACCCGAAATTTCTTGTCCTGAATCTTGCACATCATTGCTCTCGCGATGATGTGTTCATCTGTTAGCAGAACAAAGTATTGTTTTTCTCCTTTATTAACCAAATAGAACGACTGATCCAGCGAACCGAGAGTTTTCCCCATTTCCTGCGTTCCAAACAAAGGAATCCCTCCGAGAAGAAGCGCAAACCACCCAATCAATGCATCCGCGACTTTCTCGCCTTTATTATTGTCAATCTTCGTTACCGTTAGCCTGACGATTTCCGCGTCAGGATATTCCTCGCGGACAATCTTTTCTTTAATTTCGATTTTTTTAAGTCTTCCCAGCCTGCCCTGATCACCATACCCGGTCAAATCAATCGGCTTCTTTGTGTATGTCAGATCGATCGTACCTTCTTCATTCAGCAAATAATCAACGCTAACATTTAGAACCTCCGCAATAGTCTTCAAATTGGAAATGTCCGGCATTCCGCGATCACTCTCCCATTTGGCGATCGCCGCGCGTGATACTGTCATTACTTCCGCAAGCTCCTCCTGCGTCAGCCCAGCCTCGATTCTGGCCTTTTTCATTTTTTCTCCGAAACTCATAAGCTGCCTCCTTCGATTTATTCTAGCAACTCCAATATATCAGCTTCCACTGCTGATACACAAGAAACAAGCCATAACACCGCTGTTACTCTCCGTAACAGGCGCCAAATTAAAAATTCATATGCCTAATGTCTATATTATAACAGAAATACTAGATATGTCACCATCCATGAAAATTTATGGTGGTGCTTGTAGGCACCACCATGTCTTCAGGGGTATTGCAATTCTGTTATCAGCTGATATAATACAATCACAACGAAATATTGCTGACTTACAATCGTGTAAGCGGAGCAGGACCCGAAAGGGCTGAAAAACTTCCAAGCGCCGTACAGAGTCGGATCACAGGAGGGATAGCTATATCCATGTGTATCTGAACGTACGACGTTTTTCTGTTTTCCGAAGCTGTGCGATGCGATGTGAGAGATTTTATGCCTTTTCCGGTTTTGCGGAGAAGGTATTTTTTTGTTGCCTTGGTGAACGCCATCGGAGATGGCATTTCACTCGCAAGCATCGCGAAACGGTCCCCATTTCACATTTTTTGGGGGGCGCCCCCAAACCCGGAACAAAAATTGAGGCACCTTCCTTACGGAGAACACCCCAAAAGTGAGCCTTTGCCGTGCGTTCTGCACGGAGCAGCCTTTTCGGCGGGTATTTTATGCGGTTTCAGGCGCTCTTCTTCGACCGCGCGTGAAGGCGGCGGCGCATTTCCTCCAGCTCCGTCACCAGGCCGATGCCCAGGGCGATGCCCAGCAGATACAGCAGCAGCTTTCCGGCATAGGCGGAACAGTCCTCCATCCTGCGGAACAGCAGCGCAGAAAGGGTATAATAGAGGCAGCCGCCGGGGATCAGCGGAATGGAGCAGGGAATGAAATACAGCGTGGTCGGAGTCTTCAGCAGATGCGCGCAGAGCTCGCCGTAGAGCCCCACCGTGGCAGAGGTCAGCAGGGTGGACATGAAAAGTCCCAGCCCCTGCCCGGAGAGCCAGAGGAACAGTCCCCAGCTGAGGGCGCCGCCCAGCACCGGTGCCGGCATATGCCGCCACTCCAGATTGAAGATCAGGCAGAAGCCCAGGGTGCCTGCCAGCGCCAGCAGCATTTGCAGCCAGGCCGGATAAACGGCAGCCTCGCGGCTGACCGAAGGAAGCAGATACAGGGCCAGCATATATCCGGCCGCCACGCCCAGCGCCAGCAGCACGCTGTCGATCAGCTTCTCCAGGCCGGAAATGGAATCGCCGCTCAGGGTGTAGCGCAGCGAATTGGTGATGGCCACTCCGGGGATCAGCACCATGATATTTCCGATACTGATCATGTCCGGATTGAGCGCGGGAAAGGCCAGCGTCAGCAGCAGCGCGCAGCTGCCCGCCATGAAGGAGATCAGCAGGTTGAAGAACATGCGGCTCTTGCACAGCGGCTGGACGTATTCCTGAAACAGATAGATCAGCAGGCAGATCAGCGCCGCGGCCGCCGCGTCGCCCGGGCTCCCGCCGAAAAACAGGGCAAAGGCGCCGCCGGACAATACCTCGCCCAGCAGCAGCTTCTCCTTCCGGATCCTGTGGGAAAGGATGTCCAGCACCTGCGCGCGCAGGGCCTCGACAGGCAGCGGTTCCTTCTCCAGCGCCCGGCTCAGGGACATGAAGCGCTCCAGCCTGGCCAGGTCCATCGCGTCCCGCTTGCGGATCCTGCGGCTCAGCGTCACCGCCTCCATCCCGGGAAATTCCAGGGTCAGAATGATCTGAGAGGTGATCGCGAAGGCGCCCACGTGCTCGGCCCCATAGGCCTTGCCGATCCGGGACAGGGTCTCCTCGATCCTGCCGATCTCCGCTCCCACCTGATACATGCCCTCGCCGATGTTCAGGCATTGCTTCATCAGTATGTCCCGCTCAGCGGCATCAAGCTTCATGGCTTTCTTCCTTCTCCCGGGCGATACGCCGCTTCCAGCATCTCCGGCACATGGCCAGATAGCTTTCGTTGCCGCCCATCATCACCTGCTCACCGTTCGTGACCACGTGTCCGAAACGGTCCAGGCGGGCATTTACCGTGGCCTTCGCCCCGCAGGCGCAGATCGTTTTGATCTCCACGATGGATTCGGCCAGCTCGAACAGCCGCTGGCTGCCGGGGAAGGTGTGGGTCATGAAGTCCGTCGCCAGGCCGTAGCACAGCACCGGCACGTTCAGCTCATCGACGATCTCCGCCAGCTGGTCCACCTGCTCCGCGGTCAGGAACTGGCATTCGTCCACGATCACCACGTCCCGCCGCTCCGGCAAATTCCGGAACAGCTCCGCGACGTTGTCCTCCGGCCGGATCACCCGATCCGCCTCCGCGGTGAGGCCGATGCGGGAGCAGACCATCCGCACGCCGTCCCGGGTATCGGCAGAGGGCTTGATGAGCCAGACGGACAGCCCCCGCTCCTCATAATTGAATTTCGTGACCAGTGCCTGGGCCGTCTTGCTGGACCCCATGGCGCCGTATTTGAAATACAGCTTAGCCATTGCTCTTTGCCTCTTTTTCGGCTGCAGCCTTCTTTTTCAGGCTGATGAATTTCCATACAAGAACCGCCGCGGCAGCCAGCACCAGGACCGCGCTCAGCAGCTGAGAGACCGCGAAATCGGTATGGCCGATCAGCAGCTGGTCCGTGCGCAGCCCCTCGATCCAGAAGCGGCCGCTGCCGTAGCCCACGCAATACAGCAGTGCGATCTCGCCGTCGAATTTTTTCTTCCGCCAGGCCAGCAGCAGGATGATCAGCACGCCCAGGCTCCAGAGGCTTTCGTAAAGGAAGGTCGGATGGACCTGGATATAGGTGACGCCGTCGCTGACAATTTTTTCCATTTCATCCGGCACCATAGACGAATTCACTTTCTCCACATTAAGGCGCATGGCCAGCAGATTGTCGGTATAGCCGCCGAAGGCCTCCATGTTGAAGAAATTGCTCCATCTGCCGACGCACTGACCGGTGATCAGACCGCAGATGGCCGTATCGATGACCAACAGCGGCTTCAGCTTCTTGATCTTGCAGAAGACCAGCGCCGTCAGCACCGCCGCGATCACACCGCCGTAGATGGCCAGACCGCCGCCCCGGATATTCAGGATCTCCTTGAGGTTGTCCTTATAATTGTCCCAGGCAAAGGCCACGTAATACAGTCTGGCGCCGATGATGCCGAAGATCACGCCGTAGATCACCAGCTCATAATAGATCTCGGGATCCTGGCCGTATTTTTGGGCCACCCGGGTGGCCACCCACAGCCCCAGCAGGACCGCCAGCGCGATCACGCAGCCATAGAAATATATTTCGTAGCCGAAGACCTTGAAGCCCTTGCTCCAGTCGGAAAGCTTGATGCCCAGATGAACGAACCAGATATCGACGGTTGCACTCAGCATGATCTACCTCCTTGTCCTCTCTTCCGGGGACCCTATTATTATGCCATATTTTCCGGTTCTCGACAAGATAAAAATCGCAGCAGCTTTACGGTTATTCGGCTTGCGCAAGGAGGTGCCCTCAGACCACGATGACAAATCGTTTCTTATCATTGCGCGTCACCGAGTACAAAAAGAAATCCGAACCCTTCACCGGTTGGTAAAAGGTCCGGATCTCTCCCTTTTCGTGCACCCAGCGAGTGCATATCCAAACTATAGTAAACGACAAAATATTTTTTACTTAAACTGACAAAGCGATGCCAGTTGGGCATTGGGAACAGCCCAGTTGGCAAATGCCTGATCAACTTTCTCCTTCAGGGCATTGAGCGTAGAGAAGAACACGTTGTGCGTGTTTTCCCGCCTTGTGATTCTCCAGACCTGCTCGATCGGATTGAAATCCGGAGAGTACGGCGGCAACTTGACAAATGTTACCTGTTCCAGCACATCGGCATACTCCGGCCGCTTTTCGGTCTCGATAAGACGCATGGTCCTTTTGTGCCATGGCGCATTATCCATCACAAGAGCATATTTCTTCCCCATAGGTGCAGGATGCGCCCTGAGGAAGTCCCGGATTGATTCGATTGTGGTCTCATAGTTAAAGGTTTCGGGCCTTGACACGAACAGTTCTCCCGTAGACGGCATGACAAATCCGCTGTAGGAGGCCTTGTATCTTCCGGGATAGGATTTCACCTTGGGACGGCTTCCCTTTTTGAACCAACCGGCGGTTACGGTTGTCTGGATCTGGAAATGCACTTCGTCCTGATATACAAGGATAAGTGAGTCGTCGGATTCTATCTCTTCCCGTTTTTTTTATAGGCGA
>JAZLJI010000111.1:0-61148 GCA_045617825.1 Lachnospiraceae bacterium | reverse complement strand
GCCTTCGCGGCTTCGGCTTCTCCGGCTAAGCGGGCGGCCTCCGCCTCGGCAGCGGCTTTCGCGGCTTCGGCCTGAGCGGCCGCCCGAAGGTCGGCCTCCCACGCCGCCTGCTCGTCGGCTTCTTTTTCTGCTTGAAGAGCTGCCATCAGGGCTTCCCGCTCTGCCATGACTGCCGCCTCGGCGGCCTTCGCCGCCTTGATATTGGCTTCCGTGGCCTTTCCGGTCTTGGCAGAGGCCTCCTGCCAGCTTCTGGCAGCAGCACTGACAAAGGTCTCTTGCTTCTCCGCTGCGGCCTTAACGGCGCTGTCTGCCTCGGCAGAGGCACCGCACAGCGGACAGGTAGTACTTCCCTTGGGGATCGCGGCTCCGCATTTTCTGCAGTACATAAATAATCTCCTATAGTATGTGTTGGACGGATCGGCCTCAGTCGGCTACCACGAGGTAGTAGCAGGCAGGATTTTCCGCGTCACCGATGTGGAAGGACAGCACACCGTTTTCGTAGGTGGTGGGCAGCTTGCCGGCATAGAAGCCCTCGGCGTTGACGCCCCAGACCTTCAGCTTCTCGCCGCATTCGGTGTGGATGCGGACGTCGGCTTCAATGACCTCGGCAAGGATGGGGGGCTGGCCCCGGTCGATCATCTTCTCGCCGTCGAACTGAGCGCCGGTGTTGCGGGCTCTGCCGATGGCGGAGATGAGGATGTTGTCGGACTTCCGGATGGGGGCGTCCGTCAGGGAGGAGAGGGCGATCACACCGAAATCGGTGCTGGCCGTGATCTCCACGTCCTTCAGGCTGAGTGCCAGGGTGTCCACCTTATTGGTCGAGGCCTTGGCACCGCCGGCGGCCAGGAAGCCGTAGACGACCTGAGTGCGGTCGGTATCGATATAGCCGATCCGGGCCTTCAGATCCCGGCGCAGCTGGCCGTTGGCGGAGCAGATGACGGGAGAGGTCACCGGATACTTGTCCTCGATCCGGACCAGCTCCTGATAGCCCTCGGGCAGCTTATCCTCAAAAATGCAGGAGGCCGTTTTCTGCTCCAGCAGGCCGTCGAAGGCGGCGGAGGGGCTCTTGGCCATATCGGTATTCAGCACGGCGACCTTCTCGTCGGTGGGCTGAACGTCCTGTCTGCGGGTGATCAGCGCGGCGTGGTAGAAGAGGCCGAATTTGGCGGGATCGTTCCAGACGGAGAAGATGCCCTCACGGTAAGGGATGCCGCCCACGGGAGAGGACTGCTCCTTGCCCAGGATCTCCATCTTGTCCAGACGGGTGCCGTAGGCATAGGTGTGGATGGCAAAGCCGCTCCAGCCCTGCAGGGCGCCTACCGCGGCGTAGTACAGAGAGCCCTCAGCCCGGTAGGAGTTGGGCCAGGGCATATCCCATTCGGAGATGAACATGGGCTTGCCGGCCACCTTCATGCAGCCCAGCCGGGAAATGGCGGCGGGGACGGAGGTGATGGCGCGGTTCTGGCACACCCGCTCGGTGTTGCCCCACTGCCAGTCGTAGAAGTAGTGGTGGTTGTCGGTGAAGTCCAGCTGCGCGTTGGCCTTGGCACAGGCACCGGTGTGATACCAGTTGGTGCCGGTGATGGGGATCTTCACGCCCAGCTCCCGGAAATACTGCTGCATATCCAGATAGTATTTTTCGGTCATGTAGAGCTTGAATTCGATCAGCGTGGGATCGGCCGCGAACAGGTCGATGTTCTCCCAATCCGCCTCCTTGCCCTCCTTTTCCAGCCATTCCTTAAAGAAGCCGCGGAACTGGTTCTCATAATAGGTGGCGGGCTGATAGCTGCGCTTCTTGGCGTTCGGGTTGGTGAAGATATCGTTCTCGTTCAGCAGCTCGGTCAGAACAAAGACGGGGTCGTCCTTGTAGGCCAGACCGGTGTAGGGGTTGACGTGATTCCAGATCTGCGCGGCAAATTCCTTCTGCAGGGCGATGAGCTCGGGGCTGACGTTGGCCCAGGGACGGCCGTTATCGAAGAGGAATTCCGTCTGCGGGACACCGTCGCCGGCCTTGTAGTGCCGGTAGGTGGACATATCGAAATAGACGTAGATGCCTTCCTGCTTCAGGCAGAAGATCAGGTAGTCCAGCGCGTCCAGGGAGCGGGGATCCAGCTCGCGGGTGGTGGAAACGCGCTTGCCCTTGGTGTAGCCGTAGATATTGGGGGTGTCGAATTCCGCGTCCATCTGATGGAAGCGGACGATGTTGCAGCCGGCCTGTGCCAGGCGGCGGGCCACCTTCGGCGAATAGTCATGCTCCGGGAAGCAGGCACCGCCGTTGAAATTAACGCCCCAGAAACGGGCCAGGGTGCCGTCCTCAAAACGAAGATCGTCTCCGCAGACCTTGATGAAGCCGTGACGGCCGGCGGGCTTTTCAGATTCAAATACGAAAGAAATATCTACCGGCATGGCATCGGGATACGCCGGCTGAGGAATATAACGGGACATGGTAAACCTCCTAAAGAGTATACTCCAGATACAGTATAGCATTTCCCGGGGAAAATGCAACGATTATGCGCACGGTATCGAGATTTTACCGCCGCCGGCTGCACGTTCCCGCCCGCCGCACTGCCCGCCGTGCCGCTCACCGCCCCGCCCGCAGTGCCGCCCGCCGTGCCGCTCGCCGCCCCGCCCGCAGTGCCTGTCCGGCGATTAAGGCTCCGGGGCCGGGCAGTACGGAATGAGCCTGCGCGCTTCTCCCGCCGGTACCTGCGCCATTCGCGGTAATGCCTGATGCATTCCCGCTCAGGGCGCAGCAAAAACGACTTCCCGATGCCGTCGTTTTTGACCGGCTCCCGAAGCTCCAGGCTCATGTACTGCCGACGGCCCCTCCGCATATCGCCGGAAGGCATCTGCGGGCGGGTTGCGGCTTTGAGCGACTTCAATTTTTCCCGAACGGGAAGAATCTTTTTTGACCGGCTCCCGAAGCTCCAGGCTCATGTACTGCCGACGGCCCCTCCGCATATCGCCGGAAGGCAGCTGCGGGCGGGAAGGCGCGGCCTCGCGGGCGGGTCGCTGCCTTTCTGTCAAAAAGCGCGGTAGACAGGGCGGGCCGCGGGGTGTATAATCAATAAAGAAACTTCCTAAGGAGGCTCCTGACGTGAAAATCATTTTGGAAGGGCTGACCAAACGTTTTCCGAACCGGACCAAGGGCGGGGCGGACGTGGTCGCCGTGAACGATTTCTGCTTTGAGATCCCGGACGGGCAGCTGGTGGGCCTGCTGGGGCCCTCGGGCTGCGGGAAAAGCACCACCCTGAACCTGATCTCGGGCCTGGAGGCCCCCACCTCCGGCAAGATCTATTTCGGCGACCGGGACGTGACCGACCTGGAGCCGGAGAAACGGGGCGTGGGGCTGGTGTTCCAAAATTACGCGCTTTATCCGCATTTGACGGTGCGGAAGAATATCATGTTTCCCCTCACCAACATCAAGGGACCGAACAAGCCGGACAAGCAGGAAATGCTGGACCGGTCCCTGAAGGCGGCGCAGCTGGTGCAGATCGAGGAGCTGCTGGCCAGAAAGCCCTCGGAGCTTTCCGGCGGACAGCAGCAGCGGGTAGCCATTGCCCGGGCTCTGGTGAAGCTGCCGGAGGTCCTGCTGCTGGATGAGCCGCTGTCCAATCTGGATGCCCGCCTGAGGCTGGAGACCAGGGAGGAGATCCGCCGGATCCAGCGGGAGACCGGGATCACGACGATCTTCGTGACCCACGATCAGGAGGAGGCCATGTCCATCTCCGATCAGATCGTGGTGATGAAGGACGGCACGGTGCAGCAGATCGGAAAACCCCAGGACGTATACGACGACCCGGTCAATCTCTTCGTGGCGCAGTTCCTGGGCACCCCGGCCATCAATACCTTTGCCGGCGAGGTGAAGGAGGGGCAGCTGTACCTGGCGGACCAAAGGGTCCTGCCGGTCCCGGGCGTGCCCGAGGGCCCCGTCTGGGTGGGGATCCGCCCGGAGGGCTTCCTGCCGGAGGAAGAGGGTCCCTTCGTCATCAAGGCAGACCGGCTGCAGGTGCTGGGCAGAGACCGCTCGGTGCTGGGCCCCCATCCGGCGGCGGAGCAGGGCGCGGAGATCCGGGTCCTGATGCCCTCCGGCGCGGTCCTGCCCGAGGAGGACACGATGCTGCGCTGCGCCCTGAAGCCCAATAAGGTGCTGCTGTTCGATAAAAATACGGGCGAGCGGATCCGCTTCGCGGGAAGGGAGGAGGCATGAAGAAAAAGTTCAAGGGCTGGCTGTATTTGCTGCCGGCGCTGCTGTTCCTGGGCCTGTTCATGGTCTACCCGCTGATCGACGTGGTGGTCTATGCCTTCCAGCAGGGCTTCAATTTCGCTTCACAGAGCTATTACGGTACCGGCTGGTTCAACTTCTCCTACGTCCTGCACGACGCGTATTTCCTGCAGGCCGTGAAGAACACCTTCATCCTGGTCATCATCACGGTGCCGCTGTCCACGGGGATCGCCCTGCTGATCTCCCTGGGCCTCAATTCCATCACCAGGCTGAAGGAGCTGTTCCAGACCGTCTTCTTCCTGCCCTACGTGACCAATACCCTGGCGGTCGGCCTGGTGTTCATGGTGCTCTTCAAGACCACGGCTTACAGCGAGGGCCTTGTGAATCTGATCATCAAATGGTTCGGCGGGAACGCGGTGGACTTCATCGACGGCCCCTACTGGGCGAAGATGTTCGTCATGTGCTTCTACACCATCTGGGTGGTCATGCCCTTCAAGATCCTGATCCTGACCAGCGCGCTGGCCTCGGTGAAGGAGGATTATTACAACGCCGCCAAGATCGACGGCACCTCCCGCTTCAGGATCTTCACCCGGATCACCCTGCCCATGATCTCCCCGATGATCTTTTACCTGGTGATCACCGGCTTTATCGGCGCCTTCAAGGCCTATTCCGATGAGGTGGCCATCTTCGGCACCAATCTGAATGAGGCCGGGATGAATACCATCGTGGGCTACGTTTACGACATGCTGTACGGCAACGCCGGCGGATACCCCTCCTACGCCTCCGCGGCGGCGCTCATCCTCTTCGGCATCGTGCTGACCATCACCGTGATCAACCTGATGATCAGTAAGAAAAACGTCCACTATTAAGGAAGGAGGCCTGATATGTCCGAATTGCAGAAAGACATCGAAGCGGCGGAGAAAAAGGCCCGCGTGAGGACCGCGGTCCGCAGATCCGTCACCTACGCCCTGTTGGGGCTGTGGGGGCTCGTCGTGCTGTTCCCCTTTTACTGGATGCTGCTGACCTCCGTGAAGGATTACGGCGAATACAACGCGGAGTTCGTGCCCAAGTTCTTCACCCTGGCGCCGACGCTCAAAAACTACCTTTCCGCCTTCACCGCGGTGCCGCTGGCGAAGTATTTCGCGAATACGCTGATCTTCACTCTGGTGACCACGGCGGTGATGCTGGTCGTGGTGGTGCTGGCGGCCTTTGCCTTCGCCAGACTGGATTTTCCGGGAAAGAAGCTGACCTTCACCCTGTTCCTGTCCCTGATGATGATCCCCAGTGAGCTGGTGGTCATCACCAATTTCGTCACCATCACCGACTGGGGCCTGAGAAATACCTTCACCGGTCTGATCCTGCCCTCGGTGACCTCCGTGTTCTATATCTATTTGCTGAAGGAAAACTTCGAGCAGATCCCCGAGGAGCTGTACAAGGCCGCCAAGGTGGACGGGACCTCGGATCTCAAATACCTGACCCACGTGATGATCCCCATCAGCCAGCCCACCATCGTGACCGTGACCATCCTGAAGGTCATCGAGTGCTGGAATTCCTACGTGTGGCCGCGGCTGATCACCGACGACAGAAACTATTTCCTGGTGTCCAACGGCATCCAGGAGATCCGGGAAAGCGGACTGGGCCGCCAGAACATCCCCGCCATGATGGCGGCGGTGGTGGTGATCTCCGTGCCGCTGATCATTCTTTTCCTGATCTTCCACAAAAAGATCATGGCGGGCGTGTCCCGGGGAGGTACCAAGGGATGAAAAGAAAGCTCGCGGCGCTGCTGGCGCTGCTCATGTGCGCGACGCTGCTCACCGGCTTTCACGGCGGCACGGACCTGAAGGCCTTTGTCAAGCCGGATACCTTTGACGAGAGCCGGCAGTATACGATCAGCTTCTGGGCCAAGAACGATACCAATAAGACCCAGGTGGATATCTACAAGAAGGCCATCGCGGATTTCGAGGCCCTTTACCCGAACATCAAGGTCAATCTGAAGCTGTATACGGACTACGCGGTGATCTATAACGACGTCATCACCAATATTTCCACCGGCACCACGCCCAATGTGTGCATCAGCTATCCGGACCATATCGCCACCTACTTGACCGGCAGGAACATCATGGTGCCGTTAGACGGCCTGATGGCGGACGGTAAATACGGCCTGGGCGGCAGCGCCCTGAAATACGAAGGCCCCGCCCGGGAGGAGATGGTGGACAAATTCCTGCAGGAGGGCCGGATCGGCGGCGGCACCTACGCGCTGCCCTTCATGCGCTCCACCGAGGCCTGCTACGTCAACAAGAACCTGGTGGAGAAGCTGGGCTACGAGCTGCCGGAGGTCCTGACCTGGGACTTCATCTTCAAGGTCTCCGAGGAGGCCCTGGCCCAGAACGAGGACGGGACCTATAAGATCAACGGTCAGAAGGTGATGATCCCCTTCATCTATAAGTCCACGGACAATATGATGATCACCATGCTGAAGCAGAAGGGTGCCGGCTACTCCGACGACCAGGGCAGTATCCTGATGTTCAACGACACCACCAGGGAGCTGCTGTACGAGATCGGCGAGCACGGGGCCAGCAAGGCATTTTCCACCTTCAAGATCGACAGCTACCCCGGCAACTTCCTGAACGCGGGGCAGTGCATCTTCGCCATCGACTCCACCGCCGGCGCCACCTGGATGGGAACGGACGCGCCGCTGATGGATATCCCGGAGAAGAGCGTGGTGCGCTTCACCACCGCGGTGCTGCCGGTACCGCAGGAGGATCCGGAGCAGCTGCAGATGATCTCCCAGGGCCCCTCGGTGTGCATTTTCAACAAGGAGGACCCGCAGGAGGTGATGGCCTCCTGGATCTTCGCCCAGTTCCTGCTGACCAACGGCGTGCAGATCGCCTACGCGCAGACCGAGGGCTACGTGCCGGTGACGCTGAAGGCCCAGAACAGCGTAGAGTATCAGCAGTATCTGTCCCTGGGCGGCACGGACAACGGCCTCCATTATTCCGTGAAGATCGACGCCACGAAGCTGCTGCTTGCGCATACCGAGGACACCTTCATCACCCCGGTCTTCAACGGCTCCGCTTCCCTGCGAGAGGCCGCCGGGAGCCTGATCGAAAGCGTGGTGAAGTCCAGACGGCGCAAGCAGACCGTGGACGAGGCCTATATGGAGAAGCTCTTTGCCGATACGGCAAATGCCTACCACCTGGACTGGGATCCCCGGGACAAGGAGGACGTCATTACCCCCACCCGGAGCACGGAGCCGGAGAGCGGTGAGACCGGGCAGGAGACCGAACCCGGGACGGAAGAGACCCGGGCCGGGACCGAGACGGAGCCTGTGCAGGAGGAGACCCGGGATAGCGACCGGGGACCGGTAAAGGATCTGGGACCGCTGCCCGGGACCGCCAGAGCCCTGCTGTACTGCCTGGCCGGTGCCTGGGGCCTCATTCTGCTGGTCCTGCTGTGGCGCTTCCTGGCGGAGAAAAAGAAAAAGAACTGATTTGCCGGAAGAACGGCGGAAAGCGGAAATGCCCCCTTGTACAGGGGGGCATTTTTTGCTATGATAACGGCGTGAAAAAGTGCCTTCCGGGGCACGCGGCTTTCCACAGACTACGTAAGAGGGTGACATCATGGCGATTCCTCAGGATCATATCCGCAACTTCAGTATCATAGCCCACATCGATCACGGCAAATCCACCCTGGCGGACCGGATCATCGAAAAGACCGGCCTGCTGACCGCCCGGGAAATGCAGGACCAGGTCCTCGACAACATGGATCTGGAACGGGAGCGGGGCATCACCATCAAGGCCCAGAGCGTGCGGACCGTTTACCGGGCAAGGAACGGGGAGGAGTATATCCTGAACCTGATCGACACGCCCGGCCACGTGGACTTCAACTATGAGGTGAGCCGGTCCCTGGCGGCCTGCGACGGCGCGCTGCTGGTGGTGGACGCGGCCCAGGGCATCGAGGCCCAGACGCTGGCGAACGTCTATCTGGCGCTGGACAACGATCTGGAGGTGATCCCGGTGATCAACAAGATCGATCTGCCCAGCGCGGAGCCCCAGCGGGTCATCGACGAGATCGAGGACGTGATCGGGCTGGAGGCCCAGGACGCGCCGCTCATCTCCGCCAAGAACGGCATCGGCATCGAGGAGGTGCTGGAGGCGGTGGTGAACCGGCTCCCGGCGCCCTCCGGAGATCCCGACAAGCCGCTGAAGGCCCTGATCTTCGACTCCTTCTACGACAGCTACCGGGGCGTGGTGGTGTTCTTCCGGGTCATGGACGGTTCCGTGAAGAAGGGCGACAAGGTGAAGATGATGGCCACCGGCGCCGTCTGCGACGTGGTGGAGGTGGGCTACTTCGGCGCCGGTCAGCTGATCCCCTGCGAGACGCTGGAGTGCGGCATGGTGGGGTACCTTACCGCCAGCATCAAGAACGTGAAGGATACCCGGGTGGGCGATACCATCACCCTGGCGGAAAATCCCTGCGACCAGGCCCTGCCCGGCTACAAGAAGGTCCAGTCCATGGTATTCTGCGGGATGTACCCGGCGGACGGCGCCAAATACCCGGATCTGCGGGACGCGCTGGAGCGGCTGCAGCTGAACGACGCGTCGCTGACCTATGAGCCGGAGACCTCCGTGGCGCTGGGCTTCGGCTTCCGCTGCGGCTTCCTGGGCCTGCTGCATCTGGAGATCATCGAGGAACGGCTGGAGCGGGAATACAATCTGGATCTGGTGACCACCGCGCCCAGCGTGGTCTACAAGGTCCATAAGCTGAACGGAGAGGAGCTGCTGCTCTCCAACCCGACGAATATGCCGGATCCGGCGGAAATCGATTACATGGAGGAGCCCATCGTCTCCGCGGAGATCATGGTGACCTCGGAATTTATCGGGCCCATCATGACCCTCTGTCAGGAGCGCCGGGGCGTGTACCTGAGCACGGACTATATCGAAGCGAACCGGGCGGTGCTGAAATACGAGCTGCCCCTTAATGAGATCATTTACGACTTCTTCGACGCCCTGAAGAGCCGGTCCCGGGGCTATGCCTCCCTGGACTATCAGCTGAAGGGCTTCGTGCAGTCCAAGCTGGTGCGGCTGGATATCCTCATCAATCACGAGGAGGTGGACGCTCTGTCCTTCATCGTGCACGAATCCACCGCCTACGACCGGGGCCGCCGGATGTGCGAGCGGCTGAAGGATGAGATTCCGAGACACCTGTTCGAGATCCCGATCCAGGCGGCCATCGGCAGCAAGATCATTGCCCGCGAGACCGTCAAGGCCGTGCGGAAGGACGTTCTGGCCAAATGCTACGGCGGCGATATCAGCCGGAAGCGGAAGCTGCTGGAGAAGCAGAAGGAAGGCAAGAAGCGGATGCGTCAGATCGGCAGCGTGGAGATCCCGCAGCAGGCCTTCATGAGCGTGCTGAAGCTGGACGAGGACCGGTAAAGGAAGGGACAGGGAGGCGGCTCCCTGTCCTTTTTATCCTGCGGAGCCGGTCTCCGGAGAAGAACGGAGGAAGCTATGAATCGGAAGCCCCTGGGCCTTTATATCCATATCCCCTTTTGCGTCAGAAAATGCCTGTACTGCGACTTTGTCTCCGGCAAGGGGACGCCGGAGGAAATGTCCCGCTACGTGCGGGCGGTGCTGACGGAGATCGAGGGCTACGCCCCTCTGGCGGACCGGTATCAGGTGGACAGCGTATTTTTCGGCGGCGGGACGCCCTCGATCCTGAGGCCGGTCCAGCTGGACATGATCATGACCCAGCTGCGCAGCCTCTTTTCCTTCGCGCCGGACGCGGAGATCAGCCTGGAGGCCAACCCCGGCACCCTCACCGACGAAAAGCTGAAGGCCTACCGGCGGATGGGCGTGAACCGGCTGAGCCTGGGCCTGCAGTCCGCCCTGGACCGGGAGCTCATCATGCTGGGGCGGATCCATTATTTCCGGGATTTTCAGGAAAGCTACCGGCTGGCCCGGGAGGCGGGCTTTGCCGATATCAACGTGGACCTGATGTACGCCCTGCCCCGGCAGACCCTCGCGGACTGGGCCTACAGCCTGGAGCAGACCGCCGCCCTGGAGCCGGAGCACATTTCCGCCTATTCGCTGATCATCGAGGAGGGCACGCCCTTTTACGATACCTACGGCACCCGGAAGGGGCAGCTTTTGCTGCCGGGAGAGGAGACGGAGCGGCAAATGGCCGCCTACGCGCGGGAATTTCTCGGAGAAAAGGGCTACGAGCACTACGAGATCTCCAACTACGCCCGAAAAGGGTACCGCTGCCGTCATAATATGAAATACTGGACGCTGCAGGAGTATCTGGGCTTCGGACAGAACGCGGCCTCCTATCTGGAGGAGAAGCGCTTCGAGAATCCCCGGGAGGCGGAGGCGTACCGGGAGCTTGCCGCGGGGGCCTATACCCGCTTCCGGGAAATGCCGCCCCGGAGCCTGCGGGAGAAGAAGGAAGAATTCATGTTCCTGGGGCTGCGCACCGCGGACGGCGTGTCCCGGGAAACGTATCGGAGGACCTTCGGGGAGGATTTTCCGGACAGCTTCGAGACCGCGATCCGCCGCTTTACGGAGCAGGGCTTCATGCGGGCCGAGGGCGACCGGCTGACCCTGACCGAGGAGGGGATCCCCGTCAGCAACGTGCTGCTGGCGGAATTTTTGCTGGAGGAGTAAGGCATGGCAGTTCGTTTCATTTTGGGAGAGGCCGGCAGCGGCAAGAGCCGCAGGCTGCTGAAGGAGGTCATCGCGCACGCGCTGGCCCATCCCGAGCAGCATCACGTGCTGATGGTCCCGGAGCAGTTCAATCTGGAGACCCAGAGGCAGCTGGCGGCCCTGCATCCCAGAGGAGCCATCCTGAATATCGAGGCCGTCAACTTCGGTCATCTGGCCGGGCGGGTGGAACGGCTCTGCAGCCGGGATCAGGCCCGGGTGCTGACGGACAGCGCCAAGGGCGCGCTGCTGCAGCTGGCGGCGCTGAAGACGGAGCAGGGCTCCGAGTCCCTCAGGGTCTACCGCCGGCAGACCCACAAGCCGGGCTTCATGAAGCGGCTGGGCAGCCTCTTCGCGGAATGGGACATGAACGGCATTTCCCCTGACCGGCTGGAGGAGATCGCCGGAGAAGGCGTGCCGCCGCTGCTGGCGGCCAAGCTGCGGGAGCTGTCAGCCCTGTACCGGAGCTTCAAGGAACTGCTGGGGACCGAGCTCTGCACCGCCGAGGAGGCCCTGCCCCGGCTGGCCAGACGTTTGCCGGGAACGAGGCTGTACGAGGGCGCCTGCCTGTACTTCGACGGCTTTACCGGCTTCACGGCGGTCCAGTACCGGATCATCACCGAGCTGCTCAGCCGCTGCAGTGAGGCGGTTTTCGTGTTTACCCTGCCCGAGGGGGAAAATCCCTGGGGCTACCGGGAGGATTCCCTGAAGGATCGGGCCTCCCTTTTCGCCATGTCCCGGGAGGCTGTCAAGCGGATCGTGGACTGCGCGGCATCAGCCGGGCAGAAGGCGGAGGACGTGAGCTACGCGAAGGGGGCGCCGGGGCGGCCTGCCGAGCTGGAGACCCTGCGGCGAGGATTCCTGCGGGACCGGCGGGAGGAGACAGCCGAGGCACCCCGCGAAGAGCAGGCAAAGGACGCCGAAAAGCCGTCCGCGCCGGTCTGCCTGACCCTGACCGCCGCGGCAAATCCCCGTCAGGAATGCCGCCTGGCCGTGCGGGAGCTGGAACGGCTCTTCTCCGAGGAGGGCCTGCGCTACCGGGAGGCGGCCGTGGTGCTGGGCGACCAGGAAAGCTACCTGCCCTGGCTGGAGGAGGAGCTGAAGACGGCGGGGATCCCCTACTTCACCGACCGGCGGGCCCCGCTGGACGCTCACCCGCTGCTGCGCTTTCTGGAGGGGGCTCTGGAGGCGGCCGCGGAGGGCCTGGACCGGGATGCCGTGCTGCGGTATCTGCGGAGCGGCTGCGGTCCTCTGAGCCAGGAGGACTGCGACTTTTGGGAGAATTACCTGCTGGCCACCGGGATCCGGGGCGGCAAAGCCCTGCGGGAGCCCTTTGCCCGCTTCGGAAAGAAAAAACGGAGCGAGAGCCCGGAGGCCTACGAGCTCCGGCGGCAGGCGGAGCGGGAGCGGGCGGAGACGCTGCGTGAGCAGGCCATGGCCCCGCTGCTGGCGCTGGAACAGGCCTTTAAGGGCAGTCCTCGGGTGGCCGACGCGCTGACGGCGCTGGAGGATTTTCTGGAGACGCTGCTGCCGGAGCAAAAGCTGGCGGAGCTTACGGAGACGGAGGAGGGCAAGGCCGCCTGTGAGGGCGCGAGGGAGCTGATCGGCAGCCTGAAGGCGCTGCTGGGAGAGCGGACCCTGCCGGGACGGGAGCTCGCGGAGCTGCTGCGGACCGGCCTGGGCAGCCTGCGGGCCGGCCTGCTGCCGACCCAGCCGGACCAGCTGCTCATCGGCGACATCAGCCGCAGCCGCTTCGGCGCGATCCGCCGCCTGCTGCTCCTGGGCTTCAACGAGGGCCTGGTGCCGGCTGGCGGCAGTGCCGGCGGCATCATCACGGACCGGGAGCGCCGTCAGCTGATGACCCATCAGCCCGAGCTGGGCTATACCCAGGAGCGGGCTTTGTTTGAGGAACGCTTTTATCTCTACCTGCTGCTGACCAAGCCCACGGAGGGCCTGAGCCTCAGCTGGAGCGTGAAGGATATGCAGGGGAAAAATCTGGCGCCCTCCTCCCTGCTGGGAGAGCTCGCCCGGCTCTTCCCCCACTGTCCCGTACGGCGGGAGGAGACGGACGCCGGGCAGGAGTCGGTCCGGGATCTGACCTCGGCGGCCCGGGTGCTGGCCGGGCTCCTGCGGGAGAAGCAGGAGGGCTGGCAGGAGCTGTATTCCCTGCTGGCGGAAAGCCCCGAGGGCCGGGAAAAGCTGGAAAGCATCCGCCGGGGCGCGCTGCTGTACTACAGGCCCGAGCGGCTGACGGAGGCCCAGAGCAGGGCCCTCTACGGGGAAACGCTCACCGGCTCCGTGACGCGGCTGGAGCGTTTTTCCGCCTGCCCCTACGCGCATTTCCTGGAATACGGCCTGGCGCTGGAGCCCCGGGAGGAGCTGAGCTGGGAGGCCCAGGATCACGGCATCCTTTTCCACGGCATGATGGAGCAGCTGATGAGGACCCTGAAGGAGCAGGGCCTGTCCCCGGCGGAGCTGGACGAAGGCGCGCGCAGGAAGCTGGTGCGGGACTGCCTGGAGCGGCTGACGGTCCAGGCGGGCCGGGACGCCCTGGCGGACCGGCCGGACCGGGAGGCACTGCTGCAGCGCTGGCAGGAGCTGTTCGAGGATCGGCTCTGGGCGCTGGGACAGCTGGAAAAGGACTCCGACTGGCAGCCGGCGCAGTTCGAGCTGAGCTTCGGCCGGACCATGGAGGCACCGGAGCTGGAGCTGCCCTCCGGCGGCCGCATGCGCCTTATGGGCACCATCGACCGGCTGGATCTGGCGGAAAGACCCGAGGGAACGTATCTGCGGGTGGTGGACTATAAGACCGGCGCCGGGCACAGCTTCTCCCTGGAGCGGCTGTGGCAGGGCCGGGATCTGCAGCTGGCGGCCTATCTGGGCGCGGCGCTGCGGCTGATGCGGAAGGACCGCGGGACCGTCCTGCCCGGCGGCATGTACTACGGCGAGCTGCGGGACGTGTGGCAGAGCGAGACCGGGGAGGCCGGCCTGGCGGAGCTGCTGGGGCAAATGCAGCTGACGGGCATGACGGCGGCGGAGGTCAGAGGCTTTTCCGGAGACGTGAAGCAGGGCCTGCTGGACAGGGGCAAGAACGCGGGGAGGATCACCGCGGAGACCCTGGAACAGATCGGCGCGTACGCGCAGCGGAAAATGACCGCCCTGGGAGACGCCATCCTGCAGGGCGAGCTGGAGGCGGCGCCCCGGGCAGGAGACCCCAGGGGCTGCCAGTTCTGTGAATTCAGCGCCGTTTGCCGCTTCGACCGGAGCGTGCCGGGCATGGCGGAGCGCCGGGAGGAAAAGCTGAGCACGGAGGATATCCTGGAGGAATTGATGAGAAAGGGGGAGCAGTGATGGAATTTTCCGAAAAACAGCGGCAGGTCGTGGGCCATCGCCGGGGAAGCCTGCTGGTGTCCGCCGCGGCGGGCAGCGGCAAGACCACCACACTGATCGCCCATATCGCAGAGCAGCTGGCGGAGCCGGACCCGGCGAAACGGGCGGACCTTAGCCGCTTCATCGTCGTGACCTACACCAACGCCGCCGCCGCGGAGATGAAGAGCCGCCTGGCCCGGGAGCTGTCCCGGCTGGCGGAGGAGCAGCCCCGGGCGGAGTATCTGAAGGCCCAGCTGGCGCTGGTGCCCCAGGCCCGGATCTCCACGGTGGACAGCCTCTGCAATTATCTGGTGCGGAACTACTTCGCCCGCATCGACGTATCGCCGGACCTCAGGATCGCCGAGGACAGCGAAATGAAGCTGCTGCAGAGCGACGTGACGGAGGCGCTGTTCGAGGAACGGTATCAGCGCGGCGACCGGGATTTCCTGGAGCTGGTGCGCTGCTGCGGCAGTGAAAAGGGGGATTCGGCCCTGCGCAGCATGGTCCTGTCCCTGTATCAGTCCGCCCAGAACGATCCCTTCCCCGCGGACTGGCTGGCAAATGCCGCCCGCCCCTTCCCGGATTCCGTCCCGGCCCTGCGGCAGGAGCCCTGGATGAAGCAGCGGGAGGAGCGCCTGCGGGAGGAGCTGCGCGCCTTAAAACAGGAGGCGGAGGCGGGGCTGACCCGCATGGAGGAAGAGGAGCACGCTGCCTATACGGAAATGTTCCGGAAGGATCTGGTGCTGTTCCGGCATTTCCTGGAGGCGCCGGATGAGGAGCAGCTGCAGCAGCGGCTTTCCGGCTGTCGGTTCGAGGCGAAGCCGCCGATGCGGGGGGCTAAGAAGAACCCGGAGCTCGACGACTATGTGAGTGCTCTCAGGGGGTCGGCTTCGGCTCCCCGCGGGTACCTCAGCTGCCTGAAAAAGCTGAAGGAGCAGTACGCGCCGCTGACCGACGAGGAGCTGCGGCGGCTGCGGGCCACCGACCGGCCCCGGGCGACCCTTTGCCGGCTGGCGGCGGACTTCGGAGAAGCGCTGGAGGAGGCCATGAAGAAGCGCAATATAGCGGACTTCATGGCGCTGGAGCATATGGCACTCCGGCTGCTGGCGGAGAAGGACGGAGAGGGCAGGATCGTGCCCACCGCCCTGGCCCGGGAGCTGCAGGGAGACTTCGACGAGATCATCGTGGACGAGTACCAGGACATCAACAACCTGCAGGAGCTGATCCTGCTGTGCCTCTCCGGCGAGCTCACCGGCCGCCCCAACCTGTTCATGGTGGGCGACGTCAAGCAGAGCATTTACCGCTTCAGAAGGGCCAATCCGGGGCTGTTCCTGGCGAAATACCGGGACTTTGCCTATGAGGAGGACGCGCCGCACCGGAAAATCGATCTTTCGGAAAATTACCGCTCGCAGAGGACTGTGCTGGCGGCGGTCAACGACGTTTTCGAGCGGATCATGGACACCCCCTTCGGCGGGCTGGCCTATGATGAGCACGCCCGGCTGCGGGCCGGGGCTTCCTTCGCCACGTCCGGCGAGGCGCCCGCTTTGCTGCTGCTGGACAGCGACGCGAGCGGCGAGGACCGGGTGCGGGCCGAGGCGGCCATGATCGGCAAACGCATCCGCCGGCTGTTGGATGAGAAGACCCTACTGGACAACGGAAAAGGGGGCACGCGCCCGCTGACCTACCGGGATATCGTGATCTATCTGCGGAACATGGGCTCCGCGAAGCTGTTCGCGGATACCCTTTCCGCCATGGGCATCCCCGCCACCGCGCCGCTGAAGCACGGCTTCTATCAGACCCAGGAGATCCAGACGCTGATGGCGCTGCTGGCCGTGATCGACAATCCCCGGAACGACATACCGCTGGCGGCGGTGCTGACCTCGCCCCTGGCGGGATTTTCCGACGGCCTGCTGGCGGAGCTGACGGCCGGCGCGGAGCCCGATGAGCTGACACTGTACGACAGGCTGCAGGGGGCTTTGAAACGTGAGCCGGAGCGGTATCCGCAGCTCGCCCGGTTCACGGAACGGCTCACGGCCTGGCGGGAGGCCAGTCGGAGCCGGGGTATCCCCGAGCTGCTGCGGGACATCCTCACGGAAAGCGGCTACGAGCTTTATCTGGGCGCCATGCCCGGCGGACGGGTGCGGCTGGCCAACGTGGAGCTGCTGCTGGATCAGGCCCGGCGCTTCGAGAGCACCAGCTACCGGGGCCTGTACCAGTTCAACCGCTATCTGAAGCGGCTGCTGGAGGCGCAGGAGGACAGCGGCGAGGCGTCCCTGGGCGGCGAAGAGGAGAACCTCGTCCACATCGGTACGATCCACTCCGGCAAAGGCCTGGAGAGTCCGGTGGTCTTCGTGGCGGAGCTGGACAAGGACTTCAATCAAAGCGACAGCAAGGCTTCCCTGCTGATCCACGAGGAGCTGGGGCTGGCCCTGCCCACCGTGATCCCCGCGGAACGCCTGAAATGCGGCAATCTCTGGCAAAGCCTGCTGAAAAGCCGGATGCAGGAGGAGGCCAAGGCCGAGGAGCAGCGGCTGCTGTACGTGGCCATGACCCGGGCCAAGGAGCGCCTGTATCTGTCCGGCTGTCTGAAGGACGCGGCCTCCTGGCAGAGCCTCTATCCTGCACTGCAGGAGCTGCCCGCGGGGCCTCTGCCCTCGGCCACGGTACGCCGGGGCAGCTGCTATCTGGACTGGCTGCTGATGGCCCTCTGCAGCGGACAGAAGGCGTTGAAGGTGGAGGTGCAGCAGGAGGAAGGCTTGGTCCGGGAGGCAGCGCAGCGGCAGATCTCCCTGGAGGCCCTGCGCCGGGAAATGGAGTCCCTGGAGCAGCATCCGGCCCCGGTCTCCGTGCGCCTGCGCGCCCGGCTGAGCTGGCATTATCCCCATGAGGCCCTGGAGGGCGTCAAAGGGGTCTACAGCGTCTCGGAGCTGAAGAAAAAGGCGCAGGAGGCGCAGGATGGTCACCCTGTCGCGGAGGCAGGTCCCGCTGCCCAAGCCGGAAGCACCGGCGCCGCGGCAAATGCCGGGCAGGAGAGCTTCTGGCACAGCGACAAGGTGGAACCGGCGGAAGGCCCGCTCACCGGCGCGGAGAAGGGCACCATTTTCCATAAATGCCTGGAGCTGCTGGTGCCGGAGAAATGCGTCACCGCCGAGGGCGTGGCGCAGGGGCTGGAGCAGCTGAAGACAGGCGGCTTCCTGACCGACCGGGAACTTGCAGCGGTGCGGCCGCAGGACATTTTGGCCTTTTATCAGAGCCCTCAGGGCGCCCGGGTCATCGAGGCGAGCCGCCGGGGCAGGCTGCACCGGGAGCAGCCCTTCATCATGAGCCTTCCCCTGGAGGAGATCTGCCCGGGGACCGGCAGCCGGGAACAGGCGCTGGTGCAGGGCATCATCGACCTCTATCTGGAGGAAGGGGACGGGCTGGTGTTAATGGACTACAAGACCGACCGGGTGAAGAGCGAAGAGGAGCTGGTGACCCGCTACCGGGTTCAGCTGGATTATTACCGCAGGGCGCTGGAAGCCGCTTCCGGCAAATGCGTGAAGGAGTGCTACCTTTACAGCGTGGCGCTGCGGCAGTGGATAGGGGTTTCTTTTTGAGGGGGAGCCTCAAGCTTCCTCTTTTTGAGGCAAAGGCCTCAGGCTTCTTTTGAGGCGGAGCCTCAAGCTTCAATTTTCGTTTTTTTTGAGGCGAAAGGCCTCAAGCTTCACATTTCGGGGGGAAGGGACAGCTCAGAGTCGCGATTCTGCCCCCGAGGTTCCTTTAGGAACCTCGAGGGAGCCCGTCGCGGCTTTGAGCGACTTCAAAGATTTGCGCAGCAAATCTTCCTTCGGCCGCAGTCCCTTCCCCCCGCGCCCCCTAACCCTTTTGGCCACCGCTCTGCAAACGTAAAGCGGTGGCTTATGTTTACCTTCGCCTGCAAGGGGCCGCTGCGGTCGGGTCGTTCGGCGGCAGGGAATCCGCCTCACTCGGCCGAAGCCTCCCTTGCGGCTGGCGGGGGAGGACAAAGGACCTGGGGAGCCACGCGGGCCATATCACGGCGGCGATATGTGGAGGGCCCGTTGGCGGTACATGGGCCTGAAGCTTCGGGACGCCGGTCAAAAGCGACGGCTTCGGAAAGTCGCTTTTGCTGAGCCCTGAGCGGAAAGGCATCGGCCTTTACGCGAATGGCGAAGCTGCCGGCGGAAGAAGCGCGCAGGGCCATCCCGTACCGCCCGGGCCTGGAACTCTATCGCCGCAGAGGTATGGCTGCGGGGCAAAAAACCGCCGGGGTGTGGCCGCGTGGCGGAAATACAATCGCGGAAGAAGCGCGCAGGGCCATCCCGTACCGCCCGGGCCCGGAACTCTAATCGCCGCCGGTGTGTGGCCCGCGGGGCGGCGCTTGCAAGCAAAAAGGACGCCGTAAGGCGTCCTTTTTGCAGGTGAGACCTCCGTCTCAAAAATCAAAGAATGTCTCCGGAGCCCTCGGTCTCGGAGGAGGACTGTTCAGCCTCGGAGGACGGCTCAGCCTCGGAAGAAGAATGCTCGGTCTCGAAAGAGGACTGCTCAGCCTCGGAGGAAGCCGGCTCGGTCTCGGAAGAAGCCGGCTCGGTCTCGGAAGAAAACGGCTCGGTCTCGGAAGAAGCCGGTTCGGTCTCGGAAGAAGCCGGCTCAGCCTCGGAAGAGGACTGCTCAGCCTCAGAAGAGGACGGCTCAGCCTCGGAAGAGGACGACTCAGCCTCGGAAGAGGTCGGCTCCGTCACCGGCACCGGCGCGGGGGGATTTGCCGACAAGCCGCCCGGATCCTGGTCGATCCGCAGGAAGGTGTAGCCCTGGCCCCGGGCCCAGTCGATGAAATCGGGCAGCGCCTCGACGTTGCATTCGGTCACGTGCAGATAGTAGACCGAGCCCGGAGCGAGACCGGATTTCAGGGCAGCCAGCGCCTTGCTCTTGGAAGTGTTCTGAAGAAAGCCGTAATCGTCGAAATCCCGGTAGTTGAAGGAATACATGACGGTGGTGAGCCCCATTTTCTGCGCCAGATAATAGTCTCTGGTGGTGGCGGAGCCTCCCGGCGGGCGGTAGTAGCGCAGATGGTAGGAGCTGCCCAGCACCTGCTGCAGGGCCCGCTCGGCCTGAACGACGTCATTCACGAAGCCCTTGTCGGACAGCGAGGAACTGTAAACGTGGACGAACCCGTGACTGCCCACCAGATGCCCCTCGTTCACCATGCGGGACAGCATGGTCCGGCCGCTCACGCCCCGGCCGCTGCTGCGGGGATACTCATTGGCCACGACCAGGAAAAGCGCCTGCACGCCCTTACTCTTCAGCACGTTCAGAATCTGATCCGTATAGCCCACCTCGGAGCCCAGGCAGAAGGTCAGGTAGATCACCTTCTGATCGCTGTTTTTCTTATAAATGCCCCCGAAGGAGGATACCGACTGAGCGGAAGCGGGCTGGACCGGATACCCCTCGGGCACCGGCAAATACTTGCTGTAGTCCACACCGGTCAGATCGGGGACGTTTCCCGAGGGCGGGGTGACCGGCGGCGCAGGCTCCGTCGGCTTATTTTCCGCGGTGCTGGCTGCGGTCTCCTCCGAGCTGCTTTCCGGCGCGGAGGACTCGGGAGCCTCCTCCGAAGAAGACGGGACCGTGCTCTCCTCGGTGGCCTCCGGCACGGTTTCCGCGGTGCTTTCCGCGGCGGAAGAGGACTCCTTCTCCGCGGATGCCGTTTCGGAGCTCTGCTCCTCACGGCTTATGGATGCCTCCGTAGGGGCGGCAGGAACTTTAGGGGGATTAAAGAAGGCGATCAGCACCACGGCCATCAGAGCGATGGCGGTAACGGAGATCACCAGGGTCTTAACATGCTTTTCACTCATGTCAGCCTCCGTGGTCACGCATTTATCGAACGTTTGCCGGCGAAGGCAGACAAGCGCTGAAATGCTTACTTAAAATTTGAAATCGATCGCTTCGCCCAGGGGCCTGTCAAAAAGCTCCGGATGCAGGAACATGTGGTGCACCAGCTTCAGGCTGCGGGCGAAATAGAAGCCGTCGGCGATCCGCTCGTCCAGGGTGGCGGAGAAATCCACCACGTCCCGCATCTGCCGCGTGCCGTCCGCCATGGCGAGCTCTTCCCGGTGAATGGTGCCCAGGGTGACCATGATGCTCATGGTGCCGTAGTTGCTCAGATGATGGTAGACGGAAGGGCAGCCGATGGAGCCCAGATTGGAGACCAGCACGGTGGAGTAGTTGGGGTCGCCCTCGGTGAGCGCCTTGGGATTGATCCCGAAGAAGTCCAGCGTGCGGACGATCCGGACGATCAGCGCCACCAGCAAATACGGCAGCTTCATCACCTTGTCCAGCAGGGCGTCGACGCCGCCGGTGGCATGCTCGCTCTTTTTGGTCTCGCGGACCCTCTCGTAAACGGAGCGGCTGAAGCTGCTCAGCGTATCCTCGGGCGTCGGCACGAAGAAGAGCAGCGACTCCTCCGCATCGTCCGAAAACTGGCGCTTGGCTACGAAGCTGATGGAGATCTCCTTCCGCTGGTACATCCGCAGGCCCTGGATGAAGCGGTTCATCTTGGGCCTTTCCTGGATCATCCGCCCGATGGCGAAAAGAAAGCCGTGGAAGACCGTGGTTTTGAAATCGGGATGGGCGGCATTTACCGTCTCCTGATAGCGAAGGTACTCGGTGATGTCCAGCTTATCCTGGATAAATACCTCACAGTCGGTGCGCTTGGGCCACAAATGACACATCATGGACTGCAGCCCGGGCACGTCCCGGCACAGCACACCGTCCCTGCGGTCGCCTAAACGGCGTTTGCACATGGATTTTTTTCCTCCTTAGGAAAATGACGCCTCGAGCGCCTTCCAGTCCACCTTGCCCAGCGGGGTCAGCGGCAGAGCCGGACGGAATTCGATCTCCTTCGGCAGAGCATAGCGGGCCACGTTCAGCTTCAGCTCCTCGCTGACGGCGGCCTTCAGAGCGGAAAGCACCTCCTCCGCGGGCAGCACGGGAGTCCCGTCCGCGCCGGTCTCCATCCCGTCAGGCACCACGAAGGCCTTGATCTTCTGGCCCCGGCGGGGGTCGGAGATCCCCAGCACGCAGCTGCGCAGCACGCCGGGCGTGGCCTCAATGACCTTCTCCAGCTCGGCGGGGTAGACGTTGTAGCCGTTGGTGATCAGCATCCGCTTGATCCGGCCCTTGAAGAAAACGAAGCCCTCCTCATCCATGGCGCCCAGGTCGCCGGTATACAGCCAGGTGCGGCCGTCGGCCCAGGTCTTCAGGCAGTCGGCGGTCTCCTCGGGATTGCCCACGTACCCCTGCATCAGGGTGGGGCCGGTCATGACGATCTCGCCGATCTCGCCGGCGGGCAGGCATTTGTCGGTGCCCGGCTCGACGATCCGGTACTCGGTGTCCGGGAAGGGCAGGCCGATGGAGCCGCTGCGGAATTCCTCCCGGGGCGTCAGGCAGCTGGCGGTCACGCTCTCGGTGAGGCCGTAGCCCTCCCGGATCTGGATCGACGCGCCGTGGGCCTTCAGGAAGGCGTCCACCTTTTCCTTCAGGGCCACCGGCAGGCTGTCGCCGCCGCAGAACATGCCCTTCAGGAAATCCAGCCGGATCAGATCCATCCCCGGCAGGGCCAGCAGGGCTTCGAAGATCGCCGGGACGCCGGCGATATAGTTGGGGCGCTTGGCCACCAGCATTTTGGCATAGGTCTTGATATTGAACTGCGGCATCAGCACGCAGCATACCCCGTGCATCAGTGCCGCATGCAGGTTCATGCCCAGGCCGAAGCCGTGGAAGCAGGGCATGCAGGAAAGCATGGATTCGCCGGGGCCGAAGCTCTCGTCGATGGCCGCCTTCGCCTGCACCGCGCAGGCATTGAAGCTGTGATCGGACAGCGCGATCCCCTTGGGGGAGCCGCTGGTGCCGCCGCTGTACAGGATCACGCCGGTATGGTCCCGGTCGAAGGGCACCGCATAGGCCTTGGCGGTCTTTTTGGCTTCCTTCAGAAAATCCTTCCACAGCAGCCCCTCGCCGGGATAGGGGAAATCATGATAGCGATGGCCCTGGGTGAGGGCATAGGCCGCGGCCGCCACCGGGGACAGCGCATCCTCGATGCGGGTCACCAGGATCGTGACGTCCTCCTCCATGGCCCGCACGGCGGCCAGGACGGTATCGTAGAACATATCCAGGGTGAGGATCAGCCGGCTGCCCGTGAGCCTGAGCCCGAAAATGATCTCGTTCCGGGCGGACTGGGGGTGCAGCATGTTGGCGGTGGCCCCGATCTTGCTGATCGCGTAGAACATGATCAGCGCCTGCGGCACGTTCGGCAGGCAGATGGTGATGACGTCCCCTTTGCCGTAGCCCGCGCTCTTTAGGGCCGCCGCGGCGGAGTCGATCTCCTTGACGAAGGCCTTATAGCTCCATTTGCGGTCCTGAAAATCCAGCGCCGTCTCCGTGGGATGGGCCAGCGCCGCCTGCTCGATGGTACCGTACAGCGTCAGCTCGGGATAGGATAAATGGGTATCGGTGGTGATGCGCATGGAGCGTCCTTTCTTTACAGCAGATCCGCCAGGATCTTCTTATACTCCTCCGCCAGCATGGCATAGGCTTCCTTCGTAAAATGCACCTTGTCCTCGACGAACAGCTCCGGACGGACCCGGGTCAGGTCGCCGGTGCAGCCCTCCTCAAACATCCAGTCGAATTTGTGGTATTCGATGAGGGTGGTATCGGGATGGACGGCGCAGTAGGCCCGCAGGGCGTCGTTCATTTCGTTCCAGGTATTGAGCCAGGCGCCGCGATCCCAGGCCCGGTCCTCGTGAGCCACGTGATCCTGGGTGTTCACGTTCTTGGCGTTGGGTCTCCGGTCGGTGATGAACAGCTTGATGCCGGGCATATCGGTGCGGGCATATTCCAGGATGCGGGAGACCAGCATCATCATTTCCGGCACGTTGTAGCCGAAGCCCCAGTCGTTGGCATAGGCCGTCAGCACCAGCGCCTTGGGCTTCCAGGCCCGGACCAGGCGGGGATAGTAGTACAGCAGCTCCTCGGTGGTGCTGCCGCCCAGCGCGTGGTTGATGCACATCTTCTCGCCGTTCTTTCCGGGGATCGCTTCCTCCAGAGGCGTATTGCCCCATTTGGCTTTCCAGCGGGTAAATCCGGAGGAACCGTAGAAGATGATCTTGCCCTCCTCGACAGGCTCCTGCTCATAGGCCAGGACATCGTTTTCGTAGTAGTTCAAAGGATGACGCTTAACATCAAACATGGGGTATACCTCGATTCATCTTGATTCTGCCCCCGAGCGCAGCTCGAGGGAGCCCGTCGCGGCTTTGAGCGACTTCAAAGATTCGCTTTGCGAATCTACGTTACTGCCCCCGAGCGCAGCTCGAGGGAGCCGGCCGCGGCCCTCCGCGACTTCAAAGCTCCGCCTTGCGGGGCTTCCTTTCTGTCCTCATCTTAGCACAGCGGCGGACCGGTGACAACAAAAATCCGCAGCCCGGAGGGAATTTTTCGGTAGGAGGGCGGAGCGGCGGAAAGCGGTAAAGGGCGGCGCCGGCACCTCCCGCAGGCTGTGATCCGCGGGTACCGCGGAAAGCGGACATGCGGAACAGGACAGGAGACAAAACACGAAGAAAACACGCAAAAAACACGAAAGAAACACGAAAGAAACACGAAAAATACACGCAAATACCGCGAAAGGTATTGCACTTTAGCCCTCTGCGCGGTATAGTAATGGTGAGGTGATGAATATGACGATGAAGGAACTGAGGATCGCCAAGGGTCTGAACCAGAACGAATGCGCCAGATATTTGGGGATGTCCACAAGAAGCTATCAAAACTATGAGCACGATCCGAACAGGGTCAATACCGCAAAATACAACGCCGCGTATCAACGGCTTTCCGCGTATGAAAAGCTGATCCCGGCTGCGGTGGCCGTCAGCCGGGACGTAGCCTATCACACGAATCTGGTGATGGGAGCAGACCTTCAGACGCTGACCGATCCTGTGGCCCTCTACCAAAAGCGTGACTGCTTTGCGCTGCTGGAGCAGTTCATTCGCAGCAGCGCGGACAGCAGGATCGCCATTCTTTACGGCCTGCGCAGGACCGGGAAAACGACCCTGCTGTTTCAGATGATCCGTGAACTGCCGATGGAGCAGACCGCCTATATCAAGATCAAAACGGGTGACGATATGTCAAAGCTGACCAAGGATCTTGAACGTCTGCATAAAAGCGGCTTTCGGTATATCTTCATCGACGAAGCGACGCTGATGGACGATTTTATCGGTACCGCGTCGCTCCTTTCGGATATTTTCGCCGCCATGGGGATGAAGATCGTCCTGTCGGGAACGGATTCACTCGGCTTTGCCATGGCCGGACGGGACGAGTTGTATGACAGAAGCGTGATGATCCATACGTCTTATATTCCGTTCCGGGAGTACGCGAGGCTGCTGGGCATATCCTCCATAGACAGCTATATCGAATACGGCGGAACGCTGAAGCATGAGAACATGACGCTTTCCGACCCGGACGCGGCATTTGACGAGGTGTCGTTCCGGGACGATGAAAGCACACGAAAATACATCGACACCGCCATCAGCCGCAATATTCAGCATACGCTGAAAAACGATCGCTTCGGGGAGTACTTTGATCAGCTGAGGGAGCTCTATGATAAGGGAGAGCTCACGAATGTGATCAACCGGATCGTGGAGAGCATGAATCATCAGTTTTTGCTGCGGGTGGTGCAGGAGGAGTTCGTCTCGCATGACTTCGGTTCGGCAAAGCAGCTGCTCATGCACGAGTATCCGGCGGAGATCGCCCACGTTCTATACGACGTGGACCGGACGGCATTGATCGAACGACTGAAGGCGCTCATCGATGTGAAGGAACAGCAGGAAACGACGGTGACTGTGACCCAAAGCCATCTGGATAAGATCAAAAGATACCTTTATATGCTTGACCTTCTGGTGGACTGCACAGAACGGTATGAGAAGCGCGGGCAGGCGGAGTACGTGCTGTTTGCGCAGCCGGGCATGCGCTTCGCCATTGCCAAGGCCCTGGTCTTCGCGCTGATGCAGGACGAGGCCTTTGCGGCCCGCCCCGAACAGGAAAAGAACTATATTGCGGAAAAGATCCTGGAGGATGTCAAGGGCAGAATGATGGAGGACATCATCCTGCTGGAAACCGAAAAAACCGCGCCGAAGCATAAGGACGTGTTCCGGTTCAAATTTGAAGACGGCGGGGAATTCGACATGGTCGTCTATGACAGAAAAAGCAACAGCTGCCGTCTGTATGAAGTGAAGCACAGCGACAAGATCGTCGACCGGCAGACCCGATACCTGCGGGACGCGGACCGACTGGCCGCGGTCTCCCGGCGCTTCGGGCGTATTGACGGAAAATACGTCATTTACCGGGGAGACGGTCAAACGGCAGGAGATATTGTCTACGTGAACGCGGAAGAGTATCTGAAGGGGCTGTGAGCATCGATCCTCGGCAGAGATATGACGCGTGTTTGGCAGCTTATCCTTTTTCAGACGAAGTATAGGCTGATTCGGAACGCGATGACAAGAAACACGCAAAAAATACGCAAAAAGCGCAAATCACGCTTCTCATAAGCCAACGGATCAAGGAAGAAAACCGGGCAGAGGCAGGAGCATCCGCCATCCTACGAATTTTCTTGAAGAAAACCGCATTATTTGCTATACTGTTAGCATATCATGCAAGGAGACTGCCATGAAACACGCAATCATTATCGGAGGAGGCCCCGCGGGGCTGACGGCCGCTTACGAGTTACTGAAGACCTGCCCCGAATATCAGGTAACGGTATTAGAGGAAAGCGAGGTGCTGGGCGGCATCGCCAGGACCGCCTGCTATAAGGGAAACCGGATGGACATGGGCGGACACCGCTTCTTCTCCAAGCTGCCGGAGGTCAATGCCTGGTGGCAGGAAATGCTGCCGCTTCAGGGGGCCCCGTCCTATGACGACAAAAAGCTGGGCCGCAGCCCGGAGCTGTCGGCCGGCGGGCCCGATCCCGACCGGGAGGACAGGGTGATGCTGAACCGCCGCAGAGTATCCCGGATCTATTTTGACGGAAAATTCTACGACTACCCGATCTCCTTAAAATGGCAGACCTTTAAGAACATGGGCCTCCTGAAGACGCTGCAGTGCGGCTTTTCGTACCTGGGAGCGAAGCTGAAGCCCTTGCCGGAAACCAATCTGGAGAATTTCTACATCAATTCCTTCGGCCGGAAGCTGTATGAAATGTTCTTCGAATATTATACGGAGAACCTTTGGGGGCGGCATCCCCGGGAGATCGACGCGTCCTGGGGCGCCCAGAGGACCAAGGGCCTGTCCATTGGCGGCGTGCTGAAGGACATGCTGGGAAAGTTGTTCAAGGTCAAGGGCCGCAAGGTCAACACCTCCCTGATCGAAGCCTTTTCCTATCCGAAATACGGCCCCGGACAGCTCTGGGAGCTCACCGGAGAAGAGATCCGGAAGCGGGGCGGCCGCATCCTCCTGGGCGCCAGGGCCCTGTCCTTCGGCCGGGAAGGAGACCGGCTCACCTCGGTGGTCTACGAACAGGGCGGAGAGCGAAGAACCCTGCAGGGCGACCTGTTTTTCTCCTCCATGCCCTTGAAGGACCTGGTGGCCGGGCTGCCTGACGTGCCCGAAAAGGAAAGGGAGATCGCCCGGGATCTGCCTTACCGGGATTATCAGACCCTGGGCGTTCTGGTGAAAAAGCTGGCCCTGAAGAACGAAACGGATATGACCACGCTGGGCAATATCGTACCGGACTGTTGGGTCTACGTGCAGGACAGAAACGTCAAGCTGGGACGCTTCCAGCTGTATAACAACTGGTCTCCCTATATGGTCGAAAAGCCAGAGGATACGGTGTGGCTGGGCCTGGAGTACTTCTGCAGCGAGGGCGACGGGCTGTGGAAACTGAGCGATGAAGAATTTGCCGCTCTCGGTATCCGGGAAATGCTGGCGATCGGCCTTATCGCTTCCGAGGAGGACGTGCTGGACACCCACAGAGAACGCGTGAAAAAGGCTTATCCGGCTTATTTTGACAGCTACAGTGAGATCGGTACTCTGACGGATTATCTGAAGGAGATCGGGAACCTGTACTGCATCGGCCGGAACGGCCAGCATCGCTACAACAATATGGACCATTCCATGGCGACGGCCTTCGAAGCCGTCAAATGCGTGCGGGGCGAGCAGTCCCCGGAGGCGGTCTGGGAGGTCAATACCGAGAAGGAATATCATGAAAGCAAATAGTATAGAGCTTGAGAACCGACTGAAAAAGCTGCTTGCCCCCGGCAGGGCTGAGGTGGGAAAACGGCTGCCGGAATTCATCGCGCTGGCGCTGTACGCGGGACTGTATATCCTGATCACTGTATATCACGAGCCCTGGTTCGATGAAGCGCAGTCCTGGCAGATCGGCCGCTATTGCAGCCTGCGGGAAATGCTCTTTGTCGCTCCCAAGTATGAGGGGCATCCGTCCTTCTGGTGGCTGCTGCTGGCCATTCCTTCAAAATTGGGCGTTCCCTATGAGCTGGGCCTGAAGGGTGTGGGCCTTCTGCTGTCAACGGCGGTGGCCGGAATGATCCTGTTCCGCAGTCCCTTTCCCAGACCGGTACGGCTGCTGCTGCCCTTTACCTATTTCCTGTTTTATCAGTATGGGGTGATCGTCAGACCCTATACGGTCATGGCCCTGGCCATGCTCCTGGCGGCGGATCGCTTTGAGGAAAAGGACCGAAAGCCCCTTCCCTTCGTGCTGTCTCTGGGCTTGCTGTGTCTCAGCTCTGCCTATGGCATCGTGCTGGCGGGAGGCCTGTGCATCGCCTGGGTATGGGATCTGATCCGGGAAAAGGGCTTCGGAGGTCTGCTCAGGGAGGTTTTCCGGGACAAGCGCACCCGCTGTCTCCTGGGCTTACTGCTGCTGGCTTTGCTGCTGATCTGGCAGATCCTGCCGGCGGAGGATATGTACAACCCGACGCAGGACGTCGAGCCGCATCCGCTGAGGAATTTTCTGGTGCTGTTTTTTACGATACCTGCCGATGTACTGGTAACGACCAGCCCGTGGTTTTCCGGGGATAATTTTTTGCTTCAGCAGCAGAAGCCTGAACTGACGTTTGTGCTGGCGGTGAGCCTCCTCAGCCTGCTGCTGGTGGGACTGTTCGCCCTGAGTTTCCCTCGGAAGCGGCTGAAATACGCCTGGATCCCCTATTTGCTGTTTACAGGCTTTGGGGGGATGGTGTATATCCAGACGCATCATATCGGGACCGTCTTTGTGTTTTTGGTGATGATCGCCTGGACGAATCTGACGGCGGCTGAGCCCTTTGCCCTGGGAAAAGCTTTTGTGATGAAATTTGCGGCCGGCGATAAGGATATTCAGATACTCAAAAGAATGGCCGGCCTGACGTTCGCGGTTTGCCTTGGGGCGGGACTGTTCTGGAGCGGCGCGGCTTCCTTAAACGATATCCGCTATTCCTATGATTACTCGCGGGAAATGGCGGGGTTTTTGAAGACATACGGGTTTGATGAGAAAATCTGCGTATTGGCACAGGGAGATGAAAACGAAACTCAGGATGAGGAACAGTTCTTCCGGGAGGAAAATTCACGGCGCATCGGCGGGTCATCAATTGATGCCTACTTTGATCAGAATATTTTTGTGAACCTTCACGGCGGCGATGATATCGGCTACAGCATGTACGTGCAGAACGACGTCAGCATCAATAAAGAGAACTACGCGAAAACGAATCAGCGGGGCGTTCCGGATGTTCTGTTGGGAGCAGGAAACGTGCGGGCGATGTCGGCGGGCCGGGCTCAAATGGAGGATTACGCGCCGGTTTTGGAAGTGGAAATGCACAGAATATGGAAGAGCCGCCGCTCGGACGCCGTCATGTATATCTACCTGAAAAAGACTCTGCAGGACGCATATGGCCTGCAGACGGTCGAGGTTCCTGAAAGACTTGAGGATAAGGAACTGCATATTGATATTCCGGAAGAGCTGAAAGAGAGGGCAAGAAGAGGAGAGGATATCACTCCTGAACTGGAAAGCCTGTTTGACGCCGCCATGCAATGACGGGATCGGCCGAAAAAAGAAATGAATAAGGGCCGGCACCTTTCGGTGCCGGCCCTTATTCATCGTTTAGACGCCGTTTTATTTCGTCTGGCTGTTGTCCTCGAAGAAGGTGATGGAGATGTTCGCGTTCACGTCTTCATCCAGAAGATTCGTCCTGGTGCCGTCGGGATTGGTGCCGCGGACAGGTGCGAAGGAAAGGACGGTGATCTGGCTCAGGAAGCTTCCGGCTTCCAGCTCCTGCACGATCTTCTCGGCGACCCCGAGGGTGGCGCACTTGAAGGAAATGGAGATGTTCCGGCGCACCACGTAGCCGGAGGTCGGCAAGGCGACGGACTGGTTCACCACCAGATCGGTGGTCTTGTCCAGCAGGACCCCGTAGAGGAAGTTCATGACCTCGGACTGGTTGTCGTAGGGCTGGATGGAGGCCACGCCCTTCTCGGCCTTCTTCTCGTCGATGAACTTCTGCATCTGGTTCATCTTGGCCCTGCGGGCATTATAAATGGTGATCTGATCCTGGGCGTCAGCGGCCTGGGCATTGGCAGCCGCGATGCCGTCGGTCACGGGGACGTGGACGAAGAAGTAGTAGGGAACGGCGATCAGCAGCAGGACCAGCAGGACCACCAAAACGGTCTCAAAGGGAGAAAAGGTTTTCTTCTTCATGCTCAGGCGTCCTCCTCTTCCGGATTGATCAAAGAAATGGAGAAGGTGATGACCAGGTCTTGATCCTCACCGTTCTGCTGGGTAGCGGAGCCGAAGGTCACCTTGGAGACCTCCTTGCGGGTACTCAGCGTGGTCACCAGCTCAGAGGCCTGCTTTAAGGAGAGCCCGGACATGCTTACGGACAGACTGTTCGCGCTGCTGTTCATGGACAGCACGTTGCCGCAGGGCATGAGCTCCTCCTTCATCAGCGCCAGCACCGTTTCGCGGGAGACGTGGGCGGCTTCCTGCGCACCCATCCAGTCCACCGCGTAGCGGCGGTACTCGGCTTCCACGTCGTTATAATCCTTGACGGCCTTCATCGCCGCCAGCTTCTGGGTATCGGCGGCCTCCGCCTCGACCTTAGCCTGACGGAGCTTCTCATAGCGGTCCATCACACCGAATTTACCCAGGGCTGCCAGTAATACCAGCGCCACCAGCAGCCAGGGCAGGAGCTTTTTGAAGGAAAGGGTGCTTTCCTCTCTTTTAGCCAGGTTGATGCCCTTCTTGGAGGGGATATTCTTCCCGGCGGTGAGGTCTTTCGAAAGATCCAGTTTCTTTCCCATGACGCGCCTCCTTTACATCATCGCGGCGCCGATGGCGGCAGCCGCAGAGGAAATCTCCGCGAAATTGCCCTTGCAGCGGGGGCAGAGATCCTGGATGCTGTGAAGCTCCAGCTCGGGGGCCTGGAATCGGATGGCTTCTACCAACGGGTCGATGAAGACGCCGCCGCCGGCCAGGTACAGATCCTTCAGCTTCTTGCCGGAGTTGGAGAAATTATAGAAGTTGACGGCCTTCCGGACGTCCAGCGCGATGCTGCTGTACAGTCTCCGGGACGCGTCGGAATTCAGGCAGTCCTTGTGGTTGGATTCCTTATAGCTGTGGGCCAGATGGATATCCACGAACTGTTCGAGAGAGATGGCCTTATCCAGCTCGGAAAGACCGGTGTCGATGATCCTGGTGGTGGCGTAGCGGTCGCCGGAGAAAACGTCCAGACGGCAGCAGCTGTGGGCCAGATCCAGAATAGCGAAATCCTCACTGTCAAGGGCCTTCGACAGATTGGCCTTGGCGAGCATGTTGAGGTAGGCCACCTGCACCGGGAAGGCTCCCACCAGCTCCAGACCGGCCCGCTTGAACATGGCCCTGTAATCGCTGATCACCGCCCGCTGCACGCAGCAGGCCAGCAGATTCATGTTGACGGGCTTGTTCAGCTCGTCATACTGGATATCCTCCATGCTGTAGTCGAAGAAATACTTGTCATTGGAAAGTGACAGGAAATCTCGGAACTCATAGGGCAGGTTGGTCTCCAACTGCTTGACCGTCATAAAGGGCAGATTCAGCCGGCGCAGCAGCGTATGACCGTCGGGCAGGACCACGGCGCATTCGTCGCCCTTGATCTTCTGTTCGGCCAGTATCTCTTTGATGAAATCCGCGCAGGCGTCGTAGGAGGAGATGATACCGCCCTTGGACAGGGAGTCGGGCATCTCGGTGACGGCGATGCTGTCGATCTGGCTGCCGTTATAGCGGACCAGCTTCAGCGCGTGGGTACCGATATCGAAACCCAGCAGCTTTTTCTTGGATAAACTCATGGCTCGTACCTCTTAGAACAGGGATAAATAGGATTGCAGGATCACGTCTCCCGCCAGCGCGGTGATCCAGGCTGCGACAGCCAGGGCCGGACCGAAGGGAAAGGGGGTTCCGCGGCCCTTTTTCTTCAGGACCGCTATGATAAGGCCGATGAAACAGGCCAGAATCAACAGCAGCAGGGTCTTGAGGGGGCCGAAATGCAGCCCCAGCACGGCCAGCAGCTTGATGTCACCGCCGCCCATGGACTCCTTCTTCAGGATTTTGTCCATGATCAGCACCAGCAGCAGCAGCGGCAGAGCGACGCAGACGGCGCCCAGCAGCATATCCTTCCAGGAGGAGGGATCGGTCACCAACCGCAGCAGAGAGGCGGCCGCGGCGGCGATCAGCAGACCGTCCGGCAGCCACATGTCCTCCAGATCTACCAGGGAAGCCACAAAGAGGCAGAAGCCCAGGATCAGGAAGCGGAGCAGCTCCAGGCTCAGATCGAACCGCAGCAGGAGCGAAACGAACAGCAGAGCGCAGACGAGCTCCGCCAGGATATAGCGCCGGGAAATGGGCTTATGGCAGTAGCGGCAGCGGCCCTTCAGACTCAGGTAGGAGACTATGGGAATCAGGTCCTTCGCCGCCAGCGTATGGCCGCAGGAGGCGCAGTGGCTCCTGCCCTTGGTGATCTTCTCGTGATGCACCAGCCGCCAGGCCCAGGCGTTTCCGAAACTGCCGAAGACCAGCCCCAAAAGGAAGGTGATCAGCAGGAAATAGGCGGTAAAAAGAGGCGAGGAATACAGCATGGGCTTCATTGATCCTCACGGTATTCGGCAGGCACATCTGAAAGCTCCTGCGAGATGTGCAGCTCGCCGTAGGACTCTACCCAGACGTAGGCTTCTCCAGTAACGACGTCCGGAAGCAGATCCATAATGGCGTGCTGCCCCACGGAGGCGTCCTGATTGGCGGCTTCCCAACCGTTTTTCGACTGCTCCAACGTGACTGTATGCACGGTGGGCTGACTGTTCAGCATTTCTGCAACGGCCTCCGCGTAGGCGGCCCGCAGATTGGACAGATCCGTGGATTCCTTGGCTTTTTCCAAAGCATTGCCGAAAACAGGAATGGCCACAGCTGTGAGAACGGCAATGATGGCCACGACAATCAGCAATTCCGCTAAAGTAAAGCCTTTGTTGTTTTTGCAATTCATCATAAGCGGGGACCTTTGCGCGTTGGCTGAAAATAAAAAGGACTTTTGCCCTTGGGAAAAAGCGTCCTGCTGCGGAAGGCTCTTTGCTAAGGACAAAAATTAACGGAGGAATGCGGCGGCCTTTCGGCCGCCGCGGGAAACAACGGGATTATTTTTAGCTGTTGGAGCTGGTGTGAACATTATTCCAGCCGGTCTCGGCAGGTTCAGTAGAGACGAAACTGATCGCACCATCCTGAGTAACCTTAACGAAAACGGAGGTGCCCTTGACGGCAGCGGTTAATACAGCTTCGGAGCTGACAAGGACGCTGCCGACCTTAGCAGTGCTGTCAATGAAACCGGGGTTAGCCTGAGTCATCTCAACCTCAGCATAGTAATTGCCGGTGTTCAGCAGAGCTTCGTTAGCGCACTCAGCGTAAGCGGCACGCAGGTTGGCCAGGTCGGTGGATTCCTTAGCCTTCTCCAGGGAGTTGCCGAACACGGGGATGGCAACGGCAGTCAGGACTGCGATGATGGCTACTACGATCAGCAGCTCAGCCAGGGTAAAACCTTTGTTGTTACGATTTTCCATTTTTGTTTCTCCTTTTGTTTTTATAATTGTTGTCTGCAGGCGACATATTTCCAGGGGCTGGAATGACCCCGAGAAACCTTGATGGGACCCATTAGCCGTAGGCGTTGAACATGGGCAGATACAGGGCGATGACCACGAAGCCGATGGCGATGCCCAGGAATACAGTGATGGCGGGCTCCAGGATGCCCATGGCCTTGGCTGTGGCTTCCTCGACCTCCGCGTCGTAGTACTGGCCGATGGTGGTCAGCGTCTGTTCCAGCGCGCCGGATTCCTCGCCGACACCGGTCATTTCCACCAGCAGGGGCGGGAGATACTCGCTGTCATGGAAGACCTCCTCCAGCCGCTTGCCCTCCTCTACCTTGGCGACGCCGTCCCGGATATAGCGGCCGGCGGCGAAATTGTCGACGACGGAGCCGGTGGTTTCCAGGCATTTCGCCAGGGGCAGACCCGCGGAGAGCATGGTCACCATGGTGCTGGCGAACTGGCTCGCCAGGTTCATCCGGTTGATTTTGCCGATGACCGGCATGTTCAGCGAGAAGACCGACAGCTTCATGTGGCCGCTTTCGCTGTTCTTGTAGAGCTTGAAGGCCACGAAGACCAGCAGCACGAAGGTCAGCATCACCCACCAGTAGTTTTTGGTGAAGTTGTACATCGCCAGCAGCAGCTTGGTGGGGCCGGGAACGGTGCCGCCGCCGTTTTCGATGGAGCCGACGATGGCGGGAACGGCGACCTGCACCACGACGATGACCACGATGACGGCCAGCGCCATCAGGAAGGCGGGGTAGATCAGCGCGCCCTTCACCTTGCCGCTGATACGGCTGGATTTCTCGTAGTAGGTGGAGAGCTTCGCGAAGGACTCCTCGATGGTACCGGATTCCTCACCGGCCCGCAGGGTCTGGATGAAGGAATAGGGCATCTTGGTGGTCCGGGCCTCAAAGCTCTGCGACATGCTGTAACCGGCTGTCGTGTCGTCTACGACGTCCTTGAGGATCTTCTTCAGATATTTGTCGGTGGTCTGCTCCTCCACGACCTTGACGGTCCTGTCCAACGGCAGGCCGGCCCGCAGCAGAATGGCGAACTGGGAGCACATCAGGGACAGGGTCTTCAGGTTGATGGTGGTGGGCTCGCCCAGGTCCTTGCTGAGAAAACCTTGGGAGGCCGCGGTCTCCGGGACCTCTTCCAGGCTGACCACCAGGTCACAGGTCTCCTTGATCTGCGCGACGGCGGCGCTTTCGTCGTAGGCTGTGAGTACGCCCTTGACCTCCTTGCCGTCCTTTGTGATCGCTTTATAGCGGTACTGTATCATAGCTTAGTCCTCATCCGTGGAGTGGATGGCCTTGGAGGCTTCCGCCGCAGTGGTGACGCCAGCCAGGACCATAGCCTTGCAGCGGTCGGGAATGGTGATGAAGCCGTCCCTTCTGGCTGCTTCCAAAATGGTTTCATAATCCTGACGGGTACGGATCGCCCGACGGATGTCTCTGTTGACCAGCAGGATCTCGAAGGCAGCGGTACGGCCGGCATAGCCGGTGTGGTAGCACTGCGGGCAGCCCTTGCCGCGATAGAAGACCATGCCGGGCTCGCGTTCCATATCCAGCAGATCCAGCTCCTCGTCCGTGGGCGAGTAAGACTCCCGGCAGTGCGGGCAGATCTTACGCAGCAGACGCTGACCGATAACGCCCTTCAGAGCGCTGGCGGTCAGATACGGCGCCACGCCGATATCGAACAGACGGTCCAGCGTAGCGATAGCGCCGGAAGTATGGATGGTGGACAGCACCAGGTGGCCCGTGATAGCGGAACGCATGGCAATCTCGGCGGTCTCACCGTCTCGGATCTCACCGACGGCAATGATATCAGGGTCCTGACGCAGGATAGAACGCAGGCCGCTGGCAAAGGTCATGCCGGTCTTTTCATTGATCTGTACCTGGTTGACACCGTCGATATTGTACTCGACAGGATCCTCCAGCGTTACGATGTTGCGGTCCTCCGTATTGAGCTCCCGGATCATGGTGTTCATGGTGGAGGATTTACCGGAACCGGTAGGACCGGAGATCAGGAACACACCGTTGGTGTTCGTGAGCAGGCGGTCATAGCGGACGGCGTTCTCGGGATCCAGACCGATACCTCCGCGGGAGAGGATCTGGCCGGATTTATCCAGCAGTCGGATAACGACCTTTTCACCGTAAATGGTGGGCAGGGTATTGATACGAAGGTCGACGTCGTTGGTACGGACCCGCACGTTGGCACGGCCATCCTGAGGGATACGCCGTTCGGTGGTGTCCATGCCGCCCATGACCTTCATACGGGCGATAACGGAGTTCTGCAGCGCGGTGGGAACGGTGAGCACCTGACGGAGCACGCCGTCGATACGCATACGCACCACCAGACTGGATTCTCTGGGCTCCATGTGGATATCGGAGGCGTGCTCGGTAACGGCGCGCTCGATGATGGAGTTCACCAGACGGATGGTAGGAGCGGAGTTCTTATCGTCGCTGTCGATATTGCCCTGGGAGACCTGCTGAGCGGGTACGTCGGGCGTGATGGCGTCCCGGCTCATTTCCTCCAGAGCCTTGGCGGCACCCTCGCTTCCGTACAGGGAGGTGATGGTGCGGTCAATGGCGGACTGCGCCGCGACCATAGGCGTTACGCGGCACTTGGTGATCCGCTTCACGTCCTCGATGGCTAAAAAGTTCAGCGGATCGCTCATGGCGAGGAAGACCTCGTCCTGCGTCTGCCGGACCGGAATGATATTATATTTTTTAGCGATGGCCTTCGGCAGCAGCCGGGCCATTTCGGGGCTGGGAACGCTCTTCTGCAGGTCGACGTATTCCACGCCGAGCTGTAACTCCAGCGTTTCGATCAGCTGGGCCTCGGTGATGAAACCGTTCTCCATCAGCACCGCGCCGAGACGCTTGCCGCTGCCCTTCTGCAGTTCCAGCGCCTCTTCCAGCTGGGCTTCCGTCACACAGCCTTCCGATACCAGCAAATCGCCTAATCTCTGGTATGCCATAACTACCTCCTGTAGATAGGCCCCGGGACATACGTTACCCGAGACTAATCATGAGTCGATTATACAGAATCCCACAGATTTGTCAAGCAAAAAATGCAGTAAAGTTCGGTTTTTTTCGAACACAAAGGATGTTTTTCACACTTGGGGCCGGAGGAAAAGCGCAGGGCCCGCTCGGGAAGACGTCCCTTCCGCCTGCCGAGCGCCTCTCTATCCCCGGCAAATGCGCAGCGTTTTCCCCGAGAGGCGCTCCGAAAAGCATCCGCCGGGCACTTTTTCCCGGGAATGCTTGCAAAACAGATAAGGCAGTAGTATAATACTCCCTTATATTACCTTTTGCCATTTGAGGCTGATCATGCAAGATAATCTGCTTTTGGAATATGATGAAACCTGGAAGCCGGTGCCGGTGATCCTCTTCCGCAACCGCCGTCAGATGAAGACGGTGCTGACTGAGGAAGGGCTACGGTACCGTGCCCAATTCTTCCTAATTTATATAATCTTTTTTCTGGTCTCGCTGGGGATGACCGTTCTCAACAAGATCACCGGCTGGGAGCTGCTGATGAAGTTGACGTACTGCTTCTGCGGGGCCAATCTGATCAACGTCGGTCTGTGCTTCCTCCGCTCCTGGACGGAGAAGCTGGCGTCCTGCCTGCTGGCCGCCGAGATCCTGGTGCTGTTCACCGCGTTTCTGATCTTCGGCGAGCCGGAGGGTTTCAGCGCCATCTGGGCGGCGCTGCTCCCTGCCTGCGGGATGCTGCTGTACGGGATCCGCTACGGCAGCCTGCTGTCCGCACTGCAATTTGCCGTCATCGTGCTGCTGTTCTGGACCGATTGGGGAAAAGCTCAGCTGCAGTACGCGTACACGGGGTCCTTCCTGCTGCGCTTCCCGCTGCTGTACATGGCCTTTTTCGCGGTGGGCTTTCTGCTGGAGGAGCTGCGGAGCATCACCCAGACCAAGCTGCGGGAGGCCAAGGAGCAGTATCAGGAGCAGTCCCGCCGCGACGCGCTGACGGGGCTCTACAACCGCTACGGCTTCAATCTGTGCATGGACCGCTTCCTGGCGGAAAATGCCAGCCGCGGCGAGGCCTTTGCCATCGTGGACCTGGACTTCTTCAAATCCATCAACGACCGTTTCGGCCATCAGAGCGGCGACGAGGTGCTGAAGCGCGCTGCCGCGGACCTGGAGGAGCAGGTGGGAGATAACGGCATCGTCTGCCGCTGGGGCGGCGAGGAATTCGCCATCCTGTTCTATCTGGCGGGAAATGCCTCCGCCATCTGCAAACGCATCCTGGCGCGGCGCCGGCTGGATAAGTTCATCTTTCTGGAGACGCCGACGACCGTGACGGTCAGCATAGGTCTGCTGGAGGTGCCTGCCGGGAAGACCGCGGGACCGGCGGATATCGTGAATGCCGCCGACGAAAATCTGTACAAGGCCAAGCAGTCGGGCAGAGACCGCCTGGTGGCCAGCAGGATGGGATGAAAAAATCTGCCGGGCAGCGCGCAGGGACGCGCCTGACCGGCGGATTTTTATTTGGCGTGACTAAGACCCTCAGGCGGTCTTCTTTTGTTTGCTTGCCCTGGCCAGCCAGACGATCCCGATCGCCGCGGAGAGCAGGGCCCAAAGGCTTCCGATGTGGACCTGCCAGAAAATGGGGTCCCCGTCGCGGAAGAAGTCCAGCACGAAGCGGCCGATCCCGTAGAGATAAAGGCACCAGGGCAGCGCGACACCGCGCCATTTGCCGTTTTTCAGCTTGAGGAAGGCGACGGCGGTGAGGATGAGCCCGAAGCACAGCTCGCAGAGCTGGCTGGGGAAACGCAGGTAGGTATTGCCGCCGAGGTATCTGATGACGGCCCCGCGGCAGCAGCCGATCCTCAGGCAGTGGACCTTGACGACGGCGAGGAGCGCCGTGCCGCAGGGGGCACTGACGTCCCAGACGTCCCGCGCGGACTCGCCGAGCAGCCGGGCAAGGAGCAGCATGGCCGGCGGGAGCAGGAACAGTCCTCCGAAAAACGACCGGCCCCCGAACTCGCCGTTTTCGATGAAATACATGATGACCGAGCCGACGTACCCGGTGAGGACGACGGCGGCGGCTATGACGCAGGCCTTAAAGCGCCTGATCGCGTAAAGGTTACTAAGATAAAGCGAGACGGCAAAGAGCAGAACGAGGCCGATCAGCAGGATCACGAAAAAGTCCATACAAAACATCCCTTCCTATCGATCTTCTTCCGTAATTATATGCGCTTTCGCACGTAATTTCAATCGTTTGCCCGCGCTGTTTCCCCGGAAGAGGATAAATATTTCTCCGCCACAGAAATTTCACAAAAAATATCGCCAAAAAATCGAAAAAAATAGTTGAAAACCCCTTAACATTTTGGAGGATTTGCGGTATACTGCATCTGTACATTTATGCCCCAGAGAGGATTCTGCTTTGAAGGATGCTATTATGATAAAGAAAATATACCGGAAGATCACCTCACAGCGAGGCGCGTCCCTGAGCTTCGCGATGATGCTGCTGCTCGTCGCGGCGGTGGTGGGAGCGGTCCTGCTCCACGCGGCGACCGCGGCGGCCGGCCGTGTCAGCCAGCTGGCGGTGGCGGACGCGCGGTATTACAGCGTGTCCTCCGCGGCGGACATCATCGAAAAGGAACTGAACAATTTCAAGGTGTCGATCGTCCGCGAGGAGACGAAGCAGTGGAGCGAGAGCACGACGGTCACGGAAAATACGTACAACGTCGTCATCATCGGCAACACGGAAGCGACGGAGCCGATCTATCACTATACCTCGTATTTTGAGGACAGAAGCAATATCGCCCGCGGACGCAGCCTGACCCTTGACTGGGCCATCGACAAGATCCTGGGCGAGAACTGCGTCAACTTTACCGGCTATGACATCGGCGTCTGGAACCGCAATAAGTACAACGGGAGCAGACTGACCTACCGTTACAGCTTCGAGCACGAGTTCGACGAGGAACAGGCCGAAGCGGTCAACGTGCTGGACGTAAAAATGGACGTGGAAATGCAGGAAAACGGGAACCTCTATATCCTCCTTTATAATTTTGATGAAGGGAGCAATGAACGGTACCGCGTGCAGCTGACCTATTCCGCGGAGGTGAAGGAAAACAACGTGGTGACCGAGAGCGTCAGGATCACGATCGACCCGCAGCCCGGAAGTGTGAAGGGCGTGCTGCCGTATACGGTCGACGAGATCAAGGACCATACGATGGTCACGACGAAAACGTCGAGCATCTGCTGGACGCTGATCGACCGGAAGGAGCTTAGCTATGATTAAGAAGAAAAATAAAGCGCTGAAAAAGCTTCGTCAGAATAACGGTGAGACCCTGATCGAGACCCTGATGGGCGTGATGATCGCCTGCCTGGCGATGGCCGCACTGGTCACCTGCATCACGACGGCCGTCAATCTGATCCGGGACAGCAAGGTCCGCATGGCGGCTTACTACGACGCCAACAATCACGTGGCGGTCCAGGGCGCTGAGGCGGACGCCGAGGGAACGCTGGTCATCAAAAACGCGCAGGATCAGGTCGTGGAGCTTATTGAAGGACACGATCAGTACGATATCGAGTACTTTATCAATCAGAAGGACGACCGGGTGGTGTCCTTCAGAAAGGCGGTGGCGGATGACAACGCAGACGGAAACGATGATTGAAGACCGTGAGCGGAGCTCCGGCGGCTTCACGCTGGCCGAGATGCTGGTCGCCATTCTGCTGATGCTGATGACCGCCGCGGTCCTGGCCAGAGGCGTTTCTCTGGCACAAAGCTCCTACGGCACGGTGACCGACACCGCCAATGCGCAGATGCTGCTTTCCACCGGCATCACCATGCTGCGGCATGAGCTGGGGACCGCCAAGGATATCTCCCTGGAAAGAGATGACAACGCCACGTACACGGTGATCAATTACCGTACCAGCAGCAACGGGAGCCAGTCCAGCATCATGCTGGAGGGCGTGTATCAGGACATCTACCTGATACAGTATGCCAACGTCATCACACTGGAACAGACGAAGAACCTGCTGGTGAACAGCAAGATCGCCACGGAGAACCTGCATCTGACCTATCAAAGCGTAAGCTATGACCCGGTGGCGTGCATGATGACCTTTACCGGGCTGGCAGTATACCGGGAAGGACAGGATAACCCGTTGGCAGAGCAGGGCGTCCTGCAGATCCAGACCGGATCCGCGGCGATGATCATGGGAACTGAGACCGAAGCAGCTTAATGAGGCGAGGTGAGGATATGAGACGAAGAAAAGGTTTTACCTTAGCGGAAACGTTGATCGTGGTAGCCATTATCGTGGTCCTGGGTGCATTGTCCGCGATCGTGGTCACGAATTATCAAAGAAGAATGAAGCAGCTGGAGATGGACAGCGCGGCCAAGGAGCTGTTCCTGGCGGCGCAGAACCATCTGAGCGTGGCCTACAGCCAGGGCTATCTGGGGAAAATGGTGAACGCGGATCCGGCCGCCGGCGCGGCGCTGACGGACTGCTTCGGCCATAAGGAAAAGATCGACATCGGCGACGACGACGTATACTATTTCATCGTCGGCGGAGACACGGAGGATTATGACAGCCGCAGCGAAAACGCCAGCCTGCTCAGCTCTCTGCTGCCCTTTGCCGCGCTGGACGAGACGGTCCTGAGCCAGGGCAGCTATATCATCCGCTACAACCGCAGCAGCGGCCTGATCCTGGACGTTTTCTACGTCAATAAGGATGACTCCCGCTTCGGCGGCTGCTTCACCGCGACCCGGGCCGAGTACGATGACCTGATGACGAACTGGCGGGGCGAGGAAAATGCCGAGAAACGGAGAAGATACGGCGAGACCAACGCGGTCATCGGCTACTACGGCGGCGTTGAGGACGATTACGGTGTGATCAGAGGCACGGGGACCCTTTCCGAGCCCTCCTTCGTCGTGAACAACGGCAACGTGCTGTCCCTGACCATCATCGACGGCAACCAGGTGGATACCAATCTGAGAGAGATCTCCCTGAAGCTGGTGATGAAGGGTCTGAGCAGCGGCACGCAGAAGGAATATATCCTGCTGGACAAGGGCGGCCGCTCCGAAAAGGCTCCGGTCGGCTTCACCTGGACCGCGGGCAATACCGGTACGCTGGTGCTGGACTCCCTGAACGACCGGCATCTGCATTTCTCCGCAATGTTCGAAAGCGACGGCTTCCTGCCGGGCGAGAACCTGGAGCTGAAGCTGGTAAGCTTCAGTGAAGGGACCCTGACCAACCGGGCGGAGAGCGGTCTGCAGACGACCAACAGCCTTTTCGCCGATTATGACGACAGCCATACGGTCAAGATCGGAAACTTCAGACATCTGGAAAATCTGAGCGCGGAGGTCTCCGCCTTTGCTCAGGAGACGCTGGCCGTGAACTGCGCGGAGCAGATCACGGACCTGTACTGGAACGACTATATCAGCGGCGTTGCCGACGGCATCTGGCCGATCTCGGGAGACAAGACCCCGCAGTATTATTTCCGCCCCGTCCAGACGGTGCAGCCCATTACCTATCTGGGCCGGAGCCATCAGATCAGTGACGTGGCGATCGCGGAGACCGGGACCCAAGCGGCCGGCCTCTTCAGGAACCTTTACGGCTCCTCCGTCCGGAATCTGGAGCTGGTGGATTTCGCCGTGTCCAGTGAACACGGCAATGCCGGCGCGCTGGCCGGCACCGTAAGCGGCGGCAGCCTGTACGGCATCCTGGTGCGCAACTCCAGCGGTGCCTTCTATGATACGGAGAAGATCGTCGGCACCAACGAGGAGATCCTGGCCGAGATCCGCGGCTTCAACGCGGGCGGTCTGGCAGGAAAGGTGACCGATTCCACGGTCGACTGCTGCGCCGCCTCCGTGTACGTAAAGGGCGTCGCGAACAGCGCCTCCATCGAGGACGCTTCCGCGGCCGGCGGCCTGATCGGCGCGGCCGAAGGAAATTGCAGCATCACGAACAGCTATTCCGGCGGTCATACCTCCCGCGCCAGATATCAGGATATTTCCGACGGCGAGGGCCATATCAACGTGATCTCCGCCGGCTGGGCAGGCGGTCTGATCGGCTGGGCGAACCTCTATAACGACAGTGAGATCAGCTGCTGCTATTCGACCTGCTCCGTCAACAGCACGCAGATGTATGCGGGCGGTCTGATCGGCGAGTTCGATCAGGGCAAGGTGAAGGACTGCTACTGCACCGGCCGTGTCAGCGGCCCCGGCGCCTGCGGTTACTTTATCGGTCTGTATTGGGGCACCGCGGAGTTCGAGGGAGACAACTACTATCTGACGAACATCACGGTGCTGAAAAAGGCGGAGGCGCAGATCGAGGATCAGCGTCTGAACGACACGACGTCCTCCTATATGTATCACGTTATGCCGGTAAGCGCCGCGGAAGCCGCCGAGAACGGCCTGATCGTCGAACGCGCCGAGGACGCCGTGACGACGGCCTACGCGTATGACCATACCCTGTCCATCGACTATGGCGGAAACTATTACTTCAAGACGGTCAGGGAACTGAACCCCAACGCTCCGGACGTGCCGTTTATCAGCGTCCACTACGGCGACTGGCAGATCCCTCAGATGGCCAGCTTGACGCATACCGTAAAGAATGAGGATACCCTCAGCCTGGTCGTGTACGCCTCCGATGAACGTCTGCAGGGCATGAGAAGCGTTGCGGTAGCCGTTCTGGGTGAGGAGAGCGACAACGTCAGACTGTTCCGCCTGAACCTGGAACAGGTAACGCCGGACGCCACGTATCCTACGGGGCTTAAGGTAACGATGGCCGGCTACGGCTACGCGATGAACGGCGCTGCCACCTGGATCGAGATCACCGATATCAACGATCCGTCCGTTCCCGACGCGATCCGCCATCTGGAGCCCGTTGTTGAGGAAGACGCCGGCAACTATCTGATCACGGTGATCTTCGACGATATCACGCAGACGGACAAGCACTTCGATCAGCTGTTCTGCTCCTTCACGAGCGGCGGGAACCTGTTGGCCGGCGAGAACATCCACGTATACGCCAGCTCCTCCGACAAGATGAATGCGGATATCAGCTGGGCTGAGCTGTACGCCGGCGAATGGGTGCCCAGCAACAGCCTGTATGCCTACGAAAAGGATTTTACCCCCGTGCTGGATGCCAACGGCACGAATAACAAGACCTTCCTCAAGAACGTCCGTCATCTGGAGAACCTGGACGCGCGCATTTCCAACGTCGGCGTGAAGACCGTGTCCGGGATGACGCTGACCTTCCAGGAAGCGGAGATGATCGACGATATCAGCTGGAGCGACTTCTATACGCTGATCTATCCGGTGGGCCTCACCACGGAGGTGGGAGGCTTCTTAAGCCTGCACGCTCCCAACCTGAGACTCTTCAACGGCGGCAACTTTACCATCTCCTCGCTGCCGATCCAGACAGTCAGCAACGCGATCACGACCTGGGAGCCGAACTCTTCGGGCCTTTTCGCCGCGATCGACAGCGAGCTGACCGTGGAAAACGTTAAGCTGCAGGACTTCGACGTGAAGGGCTCTGCCGCGGGTTATCTGGCCGGTAAGCTGAGAAACGGCGCGGATCTGACGGTGGACGGTGTTCTGGCGATCTCGGCCGAAGAGGTCGTGGTCGGCAGCCAGTTTGCCGGCGGCCTGATCGGTGTGATCGAGAGCGGCGCTTCCGCTGACATCCGGAATTCCGCTGCGGCCCTGATGGTCAGCAGCACCGGCGCGGCCGGCGGTCTTGTCGGCGCGGTGGACGGCGGAACGCTCGCGATCGCCGAGAGCTACGTGGGCGGTCACGTCAATGACGATAACGATCTGAATAACGACCAGCAGGGCCGCTTTGACATGAACAGCGCGGCCGGCTGCAATATCGTCGGCGGCACTGAGGCCGGCGGCCTGGTCGGCGGTGTGCAGAGAGGCAGCAGCGTACAGATCACGAAATCCTTCTGCGCGGCCTCCGTGGCCGGGACCGGCGGCTATGCCGGCGGTCTGGTGGGCGAGGTCGTCGGTGACAGCCTGCGGCTGAATACCGTGTACTGCATCGCGCCCGTATACGGCGCGGCCACGGGTCAGAGCACGGTCGGCGCACTGATCGGCTATGGGGATACCGCTCTCAGCCACGCTTCCAGTCTGTACTATCTGCCGGAGCTCTATCACGGAAGCTCCCTGTCTGACGTGCTGGTCGAGGGCACCAGCTCCGCCGCTCATCTCACGGCTCACAGCGCCTATTACGCTGCCGCGCCGGCTGAATCCGAAACAGAGGTGAACAGCATTGCCGGTACGGTGAGAGCGGCCGACGGGACCTACCCTACGCTGATCTACAAGACCTTCCCCTTCGCCAACTGCATGACCAGAGGCACCACGGAAGGCGTACGCGAGTTCCCTTACTCTATCTGGACGCATTTTGACTTCGATCTGAACGGCTTCACCGGAAACGTGGGCAGACCGCCTTATTTCGGTACCTATTACGGGGACTGGGAAGTGGCTGCCGTCGTTCCTACGGTGATGCACAGCGTTTCCTTCTATTATACCCTGGGCGCGACCGAAGACCGGATAAGCTTTGAGAACACGGCACTGGAAGCCCAGAAAATGATCGAGGACTTCGGCAACACGATCATTCTGCCGAGCAAGAGGATCACCGGCTATCAGCTGACGGGCTGGGATATTTACAACCTCGCCGGCAATAGGGTGATGACCGTCGGCGCCACCGACGTGGTCAATCTGGAGGCGCGGTACTGCAACTCCAACCTGACCTTCGTGGCCAGATACGCCGAGGACGGCAATTATTCGCTGACCTTCTATACGAACTACGACGCGTACAGCGGAAGCTTCACCGGTCCCTGGGTCAGGAAGGGCAATCCGATCACGATCGCCGGTTCTACGCCCATCAACAGCCTTCTGCTGACGCCGTACATTGAGAATCTGGAGGACTATAACTTCGAATGCTGGTGCAGCAACGAGGAACTGACGGACATGCTTCCGACGACGGATACCACCACTGTGGCGGAATGGTCCCTGTTCTCCGGCGGCACCAAGGAGATCAAGGTATATCCCCGCTACCGCTTAGCGAACTACTATCCGATCAACATTGACTTCTACTACACCCTGACGCGGGACGCTACCGAGCTGAAGGACTTCTATCTGGTAAACGGCTTCCCTCGCTACGAGCTCCAGTGCAGAATGGGAGACGACTTTACGGAGACCGTGGATCTTCCCGCCTACGAGGGGTATGAGCTGCTGATGGTGGAAAACCGTGACAGCTCGGTGACCTCCGGGTCGCCTGCCGTGGGCAGCTGGGGGATTAGCGGAAACGGCATTTCGATCAACCTGAAGTCCCAGTACGTGGCGGACAATAACGGCGCCAACTTCTACGTGATCTATCTCCTGAACATCCCTGACGTATCAGGACAGGTGAACTATAAGCTGCATCTGCATTACGATCACGCCCGCAACAGTGATCTGGAATACTCCGATACCGATGAGTACGTACGGCAGATTACCGGCTCCGACATGGTCAACCGGATGCCCAACGTCACCATTCCCGACGCGCCGGAGGGCTACCGCCTCGGCGCTATCCAGGTGAGTGCCCTGACGTCTAATCCCGATGCCAACAACTTCCACGTGTACTACGAACGGCAGACCTATGAGCTGGCGTTCGATTCCCGCGGCGGTTCCTTCGACTATGACACGATGGAGTTCTATTGGGGACAGCCGGTCAACCTGTTTACCCTGCAGCCCTGGGTGGATTGGACGGCAGGCCGCCTGACGAAGGTCGGCAATTCCTTCGGCGGCTGGAAAGTCTATGAGAAGGGCTATGAGGACGACGAGCATAGGATCACCGCCACCTCCTTCCCCATGGAAAAGAGGAATCTGGAGGCCGTGGCCACGTGGAATCCCGGCATGACGACCTACCGTGTTTCCTACTGGTATCAGAATATCGCCGGTGACGGCTGGCTGTATATGGGCAGCTCAGGAAACCTTGCGGTCACCTCCGGAACGACAATCAACCCGAACACCAATAGCCCGTACACGTATCTGGGAAGCAGCGTGCCGGCAGCCATTACGAAGGACAAGGCCCACTTTACGCTGAATACCGAATTGAGCAGGCCGGTGGTCGCGGCCAGTGACGGCACGACGGTCCTGAACCTGTACTTTGACAGAAACATCTATACCATTACGTTCACCATAGCCAGAGATCATGTACATACCCTGTCCTGTTATGCTATAGATCAACATGTCATGATCACGGACGCGACGATCTCTCATACGCACGACGCGAGCTGCTATGAGGGCCTGGGCACCAGGATCGTAGAAGACGTCCTGTATCATGATCATACCTGCGAATGCTGGGGTCTCGATCCCACAATGAGACCCGTTCTGGTCACTAATCCGCATATTTCGCATATCAGCGACTGCTACGACAGAACGCTCGGCGGTGCCATGACCTCCGGAAACAACCCGCATACGCATGGACTGAGCTGCTATGAGGCAGGTCCCGAGGAGATCGTCAGCAACTACTCGTGTGGTGTGGGCGCCAACCATTCGGTGACGATCGACGGCACGCAGTATGCATTGGACTTCAGAGAGAGCTCATATCCGACGGAATATAAGGTCTACGAGGTGCAGGCGACTACCGGCGCAGCGATCTCCGCGCGTACATATCTGAAAATGGTCAAGATCGACGGCCACTACTACGTGTATCACGGCGACCTGGAAGACGGTCAAACCGTCAGCATGACAGGCTGCCCGTGGCCCATCGGTGCGTATGATCAGGTCGAAGTCGACGGCGCGACCTACGTGGTGAGCAACTTGGATAGGAGCGCCGCGGAGTCTGTCATCAGCTGCTGCGATTGGGAGTGGCAGGAAGGTCATCGCCCCGGCAAGATGGTGAAGCTGAACGGGACCTGGTATGCCTATACCGGCACCGCGGCAGTGGGCACGGTGATCACTCCGAGCTGCAGACATTGGTGCCAGGAGAGCGAATACTATCAGTTGGAACTGAACGGCCGGACCTATCATTGCGACCAGCTCATAGACTTTATTACCAACGGGACTGGGTACCGGGATGAACTGCGGGTGTTCGTCATGCAGATGACGAACGTCGAGAATCAGTCCGACGTCCGGAACGGGAAATTCGTTTTCTATGACGGCGATTGGTACTATTATGACGGTCCTGCTGAAGCAGGCGAGATCCTGACCAGGGACTGCGCCTGGTTCACGGGAGACTATATGAAGCTGGTCCTTGACGGCGTTACCTACCGTGTCGACGGTCTGACCAACAACCAGCTGCAGGTGACGGAGGTGCTGCTGACCGATATCGACGATCAGCGCGCGACGAGGACCGCCTATGCCGTCAAGTACGGCAGTGATTACTATTATTATACCGGTTCGGTCCCGAGGGGCGGGATCGTGCCGTCCAGCTGCGAATACTGGTTCACCGGCAGCTATAAGAGTATGACCATCGACGGGACCACGTACAAGGTTTCCGACCTTACGGCTGACAGCTTGGCAGTGAACAAAAGGGTCTACAGAGTGTTTTTGAAGAACGTGGTGGATCAGAATGATTATCGGTATGTCAAAGTCATGCCCTGGATCACAACGGGGGATGACGGAAGCCGAGTGGTCGACTGGTATCTGTATACCGGCGAGGAGGCGGCAGGCACCACGGCTCCGGCAGCGGAGGGCCATTGCAGCAACATAAAAGGACACCTTTCCGCCAGATATGAGGCCAATATTGCGGAACCGTTCGATATCCTGTCCGACAGTGATAAGTGGGGGACCAGTTACCACGAATTCGCGGGGCGCTACGTCACTACGCTGGACGTCATGCCGGGAGGCGACGTCACCTTCTGGAGGCGCGGCGTTTATGGCTCGAATAATCAGCTGCAGTATTTGGTGGAGGTCACCGAGACTGAAGCCGCGGCCAATCAATATGACGCGGTAGCCAAGTTATCATACCCTTTCAGCACCACACCGCATTATTTCAAGATATACCATCTGGTCAAGTACCAGCTGGGCAGCATGTATTTGACTGATGCTGAGGAATTCCACACCATTGCCGGTTATACCAAGTGGGGATATAGCTACAACAATCTGATCACGCGCGGTACGTTCAAGGACTATAGCACGATCAACAGATATAATGGTGGCTTCGGAACGAATCAGGCGAACGTCACGTTCTTCTATTTACGAAATACCTATGACCTGACCATCCGCATCAGCTCGGAGGACGAGTACGGGACTCGGAGCACTACGGATCACGTGGTACCGGGCGTTCAGTTTGAAGCCTACCTGAAGGATCATCACTTGAACGGCGGCACGCTGGGGTATTACGAGGGCGCCGCGGCCACGGATCCTCACGACGGCTCCGTATATCATCTGTATTATGACGAGACCCATTCCCAGCTGATCACGCCGGAGGAATTCGAGACGATCCAGATGCCCGCGGGCGGAATGATGCTGTTCGGCTATTGGAACCCGCCGCAGTACGAGGTCTCCTTCTACTCCGACTACGATGAAACGACCGGCACCTACGGCCCTGCCTGCGACATTGATCCGCTGCAGGTGACCCGCGGCAGAAGCCTGGACGACGTCATGACCGACCACGGCAGATTGCTGGATGCGTACAAGCCGACGGCGGTAGGCAAGACCTTCTTTGACTGGTACTACTGGGACAGCACGGCCAATACGGCCAGACGCTTCCATACCGGCGATGCCATCCGCGGCAACATGAGGCTGTACGCGAAGTGGAACGAGCTGTATGCCAGCGGAAGAACGGTCGAGATCGAGGTGCTGCATATCGACGCCGATACCGGAGAAGTACTGGAAAGAATGGAAAGATCGCCGTATCTGATCACCGGCAGACCGGAGCTGTTCTATGCCAAGACCTTTGAGGGGTATTTCCCCGAAACGATGGCTCAGGCAGTCCTGATCACCGAGGATACCGAAAGCGTCGTCTTCAGGTATTACAAGCAGAGCGACTGGCACTACTCGGTCGAGTATTACATCCGCCTGAATTCCGCCGGCGACGGCAGCAATTACGCGGCGGGAAGCTACACTCTGCCGACCCCGATCAAGGTCGAAAGAGGAAGAGCCGTGAACCTGAAGGACGAGGTGTGGTTCGAGATGCCTGCCGGATATGAGAAGTACTCCTATCTGGGCTACGAATTCTCGCACTTTGATGAGGCCAGCAACACGATGACGATCGAGAGCGGCAATTCGGGCCGGGTAGAGATCTATCCTACCAGCCTGACGCCGGATGCCAACGGCAGCCAGGCGGTGATCCGCTTCTATCTGACCCTTGACCTCAACTCTCTGGACATCGAGGACGCCTATATCACCTACGACGGACAGGCGCACAATACGGCCGTCAAGGAAGACCATACCGTGTCGACGCTGCCGACCGGATGGAAGGTGATGATGTATTACGTGTCCACCGAAAACGCGGTCAATGCCGGCGCCTACACGGCAAACGTAACGGCCGCCGTAACGGTGCCTGGCCAGAGTCTGCCGTACCTGCTGGATTCGACGACGTCGATGATCCGCATCCTCCCGATCAACCTCACGGTGGCATCGGAGGGCGGCAGGATCCTGTACAACCCGAATGAGGTCGAACTGCTGCTGCGAAACGACCCGAATACCAACATCAGGGTACAGAACGTTCCTCTGGGTGAGGTGAAGCTGCCCGAAAACAACGGCAGATACTTCGCCCCTAATGAAGGCATCGACGTGTTCTTCGCCGTGGACGCCTTCCGTGTGGAGAAGGGCCTGATGCCGAACAGCTTCACCTACAAGCTGTACCGCATGGAAAACGGCAGAAAGGTCTACGCGAACGACACGAACGGAATTGCCGGAAACTACGTGATCCAGACCGTTTTCGGACAGCTGGTGGTCGAGTGATCAGCAACAACTGACCCGGCCCCCGGTCCTGCGGGCGGCGCAGCCGCCCGCGCCGGGGGCCTTTCAGACAGAGGCCTCTCAGCGCGGGGCCGTTTTAAATCGAAGGTCCTTAGGGCGGGACCGCTAAAGGAGAAAGAACATGGCAGAGTTTTTACCGGTTTCTACGAATGAGATCAGGAGCAAGGGCTGGGCAGGCGGCCAGGCGGATTTTGTCTTTGTCACCGGAGACGCCTACATTGACCTTCCGGTGTGTCAGGCCGCCAGGCTTTGCCGGATGCTGGAAAGCCACGATTTTACCGTGGCCGTGATGGCGCAGCCGGACGTGGCGGAGGCACAGAACCTGACCCGCTGCGGGAAGCCCAGACTGGGCTTTATCGTGAGCAGCGGCGAGCGGGATTCCATGACCGCGGCCTATACGGCGAGCCGAAAGAAGCGCACGGAGGACGTCTATTCGCCCGGCGGCGCTGCGAGAAAGCGTCCGGATTACGCGGTGATGGTCTACGGCCAGCTCCTGCGCAGACTCTATCCGGATACGCCGATCATTCTCTGCGGACGGGAAGCCTCCCTCAGACGTTTCTCCCATTTTGACTTTATCGAAGCCCGGATCAGACGGTCCTGGCTGCTGAACGCCCAGGCGGATCTGCTGGTGTACGGTGACGGAGAGCGTCCCCTGCTGGCGGTGGCCGAGGCGCTGCGGAAGGGAACGCCGGTCTCCGAGATCCATCACGTGAACGGCACCGTCTACAAGACGGACGACGTGAAGGAACTGCTGAGGGGCGGCGCACTGGCCCTGCCGGAGTACAATCTGGTGAAGCGGGACAAGGAGGCCTTCGCGAAGAGCTTCTACCTCCAGTATCAGTATACGGATTTCATCAACGCGAGACCGCTGATCGAGCAGTATACCCCGAGCCTGTATCTGGTGCAGAACAGCGCCGCGAGACCGCTGCAGTCCCAGGAGATGGACGAGCACACCGCGGGCGCCTTTACCTACGCGGTCCATCCCGAGGCGGAGGCCGCGGGCGGTGTGCCGGCGTTCGACTGGCTGAAGCTGAGCCTGGAGGGCTGCCGGGGCTGTGCGGAGAACTGCGCGCACTGCCCGCTGACCTTCTACCAGGGACGCATCGTCCAGAACCGCACGGCGGATTCTCTGGCCATGTCCGCGGCGCGCGTCGCGGCGCAGCCGAGCTTCCGGGGCGTGGTCCTGGAACTGGGCGGTCCCGGCAGCGCGGCGGTAAGCGGTCTGAAGAAGGAAGAGCTGACCGGCTTTGACGGAAGCGAAAAGTTCCCGCCGCTCTGCAAATACCTGCGCGCGGAGGACTGCGACTACGGTCAGCTCGCCGCCGCGATGCGGAAGATACCCACGGTAAAGGAGATCCGGGTCCACACGCGGCTCAGAGAGTCCTACCTCTGCATGGACCAGGCAGATCATCTGGCCGAGACGGTGACGGCTATGTCACAGCCCGCGCAGGCCGCGGGAGCGAAGGCCGCCGGTAAGAGCTTCCTGGGCCTGTTCGGAAAGAAGAGCGGCACGGTGACGGAGAAGGCGGACCTTTGCCTGGTGAACGGCGTCCCCGGCGCTTCCCTGGAGGACGCGCTGGAAAAGGCCGTTTCCCTGAAGAAGAAGGGCATCATGCCGGCACAGGTGGAGGATTTCTTCCCCGAGCCCGGCTCCATCGCCTCCTGCATGTTCTACACCGGTCTGGATCCCCGGACGCTGGAGCCGGTCACCGTGATCGAGGAACAGGAGACCCGCGACCGCATGCGGGCGCTGCTGCGCTACGGCGATCCCGCGAACGCGGCGCTGGTGCGGGATACCCTGAAGCTCCTGGACAAGACCGAGCTGATCGGCGACGGCAAGGGCTGTCTGGTGCCGAAGGCGTAAGCAGGCACCGACGGACCGCAGGACCCGCCAAACGGTACAAAATAATACGGAAAACGTCGGAAAAGTATTTGACAGCCGGCATTTGCCGTGCTAAACTGCAGAAAACCGAATATAAACCGATGAGGAAGAGGAGTACCCCCGAGGGAAGGCTGCAGAGAGCTGCGGATAGCTGGGACCGCGGTGCCGGAAGGCGGGGCGAATGGACTTCCGAGGGCGACCGGAACCGGCCTTGCGCCGCAATGGGAGACGGAGTTGGTACTCCGTAAACAAAACCGCCGTATGATATAAAAGTACGGGCTAAGAGGCGGGCACGGCCCGCAAGTCGGGTGGCACCGCAGAATTGAATTTCTGTCCCGGCAGGAGATTTCCTGCCGGGATTTTTCTTCGGCAGAGGCTGAAAGGAGCATGCTATGGAACTGAATGGAGTGAATTTTGACAATTACTTCAAGAATTACCCGGATGAGAAGGGCTACTTCGGACGCTTCGGCGGCTGCTACGTGAGCGAGGAGCTGAAGGCGGCCATGGCGGAGATCACCGAGGCGTACTTCACCATCTACAAGAGCCGCAAATTCATTGCGGAGCTGCGGCGGATCCGGCAGGAATTCCAGGGACGTCCTACCCCCATCACCCATCTGGAGCGGCTGTCCAATTCCCTGGGCGACTGCCAGCTGTACGTGAAGCGGGAGGATCTCAACCACTCCGGCGCCCACAAGCTGAACCACTGCATGGGCGAGGCGCTGCTGGCCAAATACATGGGCAAGAAAAAGGTGATCGCCGAGACCGGCGCGGGTCAGCACGGCGTGGCCCTGGCGACTGCCGCCGCCTATTTCGGCCTGGAATGCGACATTTACATGGGCTCCGTGGATATCGCCAAGCAGGCACCCAACGTGGCCCGCATGAAGATCCTGGGCGCCAACGTGGTCGAGGTCAAGGAGGGCCTGGCCACCCTGAAGGAGGCGGTGGATGCTGCCTTTGCCGCCTACGCCAAGGAATACAAGGACTGCATTTACTGCATCGGCTCCGTGCTGGGACCGCACCCCTTCCCGATGATGGTGCGGGATTTCCAGAGCGTGGTGGGCATCGAGGCCCGGGAGCAGTTCCTGGCCATGACCGGTGAGCTGCCCGACGTGGTCACCGCCTGCGTGGGCGGCGGCTCCAACGCGGCGGGGATGTTTGCCGGCTTCCTGAACGATCCGGTGGAGATCATCGGCGTCGAGCCGCTGGGCCGCGGCGCCAAGCTGGGCGACCATGCCGCTTCCCTGAAATACGGCACCGAGGGCATCATGCACGGCTTCAACAGCATCATGCTGAAGGACGCCAACGGCGATCCTGCGCCCGTCTATTCCGTGGCCAGCGGTCTGGACTATCCTTCCTCCGGCCCCGAGCATGCCTTCCTGCAGGATATCGGCCGCGTCAAATACGACACCGTGGACGACGAGGAGGCCATCGACGCTTTCTACAAGCTGTCCCGGATGGAGGGCATCATCCCGGCGGTGGAATCCGCCCACGCAGTGGCCTTCGCCATGCGGCTGGCCAAGGAACGCAAGCACGGCTCCATCCTGATCAACCTCTCCGGCAGAGGCGATAAGGACATGGATTACGTGATCAAGACCTTCGGTCTGAGATAAACGCGCCCGGCGGACGCCGTCCGCCCGTACAGGCTCCCTCAAGAGAAGCAGCGGAAAAGCCGCGGCTCGCGGGGGAGCCTTTTTTGCGCCCGGAGCTGCCGAAAAACGCATTTTCCGGTTGTCAGAAACTGCATCCTGTGGTATGCTGACACCAAATGCACAAGATAGAGGATGATCCCATGACCTTACAGGAAGAAATCAAGAGACGGCGCACCTTCGCCATCATTTCCCACCCCGACGCGGGCAAAACGACCCTGACGGAGAAGTTCCTGCTCTACGGCGGGGCCATCAATCTGGCGGGCTCGGTGAAGGGCCGGAAGACCGCGAAGCACGCGGTATCGGACTGGATGGAGATCGAGAAGGAAAGAGGTATCTCGGTCACCAGCTCCGTGATGCAGTTCGAATACAACAATATGTGCGTGAACATCCTGGATACCCCCGGGCACCAGGATTTCTCCGAGGATACCTACCGGACCCTGATGGCGGCGGACTCCGCGGTCATGGTCATCGACGGCTCCAAGGGCGTCGAGGCGCAGACCATCAAGCTGTTCAAGGTCTGCGTGATGCGGCATATCCCGATCTTTACCTTCATCAACAAGATGGACCGGGAGGCCCGGGACCCCTTCGACCTGCTGGATGAGATCGAGAAGGTGCTGGGCATCGCCACCTGCCCCATGAACTGGCCTCTGGGCTCCGGCAAATCCTTCAAGGGCATCTACGAGCGGGACACCAAGCGGATCACCACCTTCCAGGCGGCGGACCGGGGCCAGCACGAGATCGCCACGGAATCCCTGGACCCCGACGCACTGGAGACCCGGGACAAGCTCGGCTATGCCGCCATGGATAAGCTGGGAGAGGACCTGGAGCTGCTGGACGCGGTGGCGGAGCTGGATATGGACGAGGTCCTGAGAGGCAGGCTCTCGCCGGTATTTTTCGGTTCGGCGCTGACCAACTTCGGCGTGCAGCTGTTCCTGGAGCATTTCCTGGCCATGAGCCCCGGCCCTGAGGCCCACATCGCGGGCGACCGGATCATCGAGCCCGCGGAGGAGCCCTTCTCCGCCTTCGTCTTCAAGATCCAGGCCAACATGAACAAGGCCCACCGGGACCGCATCGCCTTCATGCGGATCTGCTCCGGCCGCTACGAGGCCGGCATGGAGGTCACCCACGTGCAGGGCGGCCGGAAGATCCGTCTGGCCCAGTCCACCCAGATGATGGCCGACGAGCGCACCATCGTGGAGGAGGCCTACGCCGGTGACATCATCGGCGTCTTCGACCCGGGCATTTTCTCCATCGGCGACACCCTCTGCCTTTCCGACAAGCCCTTTGCCTACGCGGGCATCCCGACCTTCGCGCCGGAGCATTTCGCGAGACTGCGGCAGATGGACACCATGAAGCGGAAGCAGTTCCTGAAGGGCGTGGGCCAGATCGCGCAGGAGGGCGCCATCCAGATCTTCCAGGAGCTGCGGGCCGGCATGGAGGAGATCATCGTGGGCGTGGTGGGCGTCCTGCAGTTCGACGTGCTGATGTTCCGCCTGCAGAGCGAGTACAACGTGGAGGCCAAGCTGGAAATGCTGCCCTATGAGCACATCCGCTGGATCACCAGCGCCACGGATCCGGAAAGCATCCAGGGCACCTCGGATATGAAGCGGGTGATGGACCTGAAGGGCAATCCCCTGCTGCTTTTCGCCAACAGCTGGAGTCCTCAGATGGTGCTGGAGCGCAATCCCGGCCTGACGCTGGAAGAATTTGGGAGGAATTCCTGATGAAATGTCCCTTTTGTGATGCCGAAGACAGTAAAGTGATCGATTCCCGCCCCAACGACAACAGCATCCGCCGGCGCCGCCAGTGCGAGACCTGCGGCAAACGCTTCACCACCTACGAGCGCATCGAGGTGATCCCCCTCATGGTGATCAAGCGGGATCAGGTGCGGGAGGAATTCGACCGGACCAAGATCGAGCGGGGCGTGCTCCGGGCCTGCCACAAGCGGCCGGTGTCCGTCACCCAGATCACGGCCCTGGTGGACGACATTGAAAACGAGCTGATCGCCAGCGGCGAGAAGGAGATCCCCAGCACCGATATCGGCGAGCGGGTCATGAAAAAGCTGGCGGAGCTGGACGACGTAGCCTATGTGCGCTTTGCTTCCGTTTACCGGGAATTCAAGGACGTGAAGACCTTCCTGGAGGAGATCGAGAAGCTGGCGCTCCGCAAATGAAGCCGGGGGGATAGCCGTGGGACTGTTTTCCTGCTTTGAACCGGAGGAATACGTGGACGCGTACGGCAGGATCACCCCTGAGTTCCTGAAGGAGCGGGGAATCCGCGGCGTGATCTTCGACATCGACAATACCCTGGTGCCTCAGGACGCCCCCATCACGGCGGAGGTCCTGGCCTATTTCGAGCTGCTGCACCGCGCGGGGATCAAGACCTTTTTCCTGTCGAACAACAGCTCGGAGAGCCGGGTGGCGGACTTCGCGGAGGCCACCGGCAGCGGCTTTCTCTCCCGGGCCAAAAAGCCCAGGAGCAAGGGCTACATCAAGGCGATACGGCGCATGCGCACCGGCCGCCGCAGCACGCTGGTGGTGGGAGATCAGCTGTTTACCGACATTTACGGGGCCAGAAGGCTGCGGATCCCCTGCGTATTGGTGGCGCCGGTGGCGCCGGAGAAGGATTGCGCCTCCGTTCGCCTGAAAAGACCGCTGGAAAAGCTTCTTTTTCGCATTTGGAAGCGGAAAAACACTTGATATTCCGCAGACTTTGTTGTACAATACCACAGAAAATGTGTTCCCTGTAGGAATTGCCCTTCCGGGAATGTATGAGATATGAATTCTTAGGAGGATACTATGGTAGACGCAGGTAGTTTTAAGAACGGTATTACGATCGAATATGACAACGGTGTATGGCAGATCATCGAGTTCCAGCACGTAAAGCCCGGCAAGGGTGCCGCTTTCGTTCGGACCAAGCTGAAGAACATCATCAGCGGCGGCGTGATCGAGACCTCCTTCCGCCCCACCGACCGCTTCGAGAACGCGATCATTGACCGCAAGGATATGCAGTATCTGTATTTCGATGCTGACTTCTACTACTTCATGGACAACGAGAGCTATGAGCAGATCGCTCTGACTCATGACCAGATCGGCGACACCCTGAAGTTCGTGAAGGAAAACGAAATGTGCAAGGTCTGCTCCTACAAGGGCAACGTGTTCTCCGTTGAGCCTCCCCTTTTCGTAGAGCTGGAGATCACCGACACCGAGCCCGGCTTCAAGGGCAACACCGCTACCGGTGCGACCAAGCCCGCTACGGTAGAGACCGGTGCTCAGATCGCGGTCCCGCTGTTCGTGAACCAGGGCGATAAGGTCAAGATCGACACTCGTACCGGTGAATATCTGTCCAGAGCATAAGACAAGCATGACCGAAGCTTATCGCACCGAACGCTGATCCGTCCGGTGCGATTTTTTAAGGAGATTTTATGGCGAAAATGAATGAACAGTTTGCCCGGGGGCTCGAGCAGATCCGCGCGCTGGCGGCGAAAAACGGCAGCGTTAAGGTGGAGGAGATCCTGCAGGCATTTCCCGGAACGGAGCTTTCCCGGGAGCAGATCGGGGCGATCTACGCGTTCCTGGAGCAGGAGGGGATCGAGCTGGCCGACTACGTGCCCCACGACGTCAACAGCCTGCCGCTGGGAGAGTCTGAGGGCCCCGAGCTGGAGGAGGAAGAGCAGAAGGTCTACGACCTGTACCTGGAGGAGCTGGAGAGCGTGCCGCCCCTGAGCGCGCAGGAGGAGGAAAAGCTCACCGCGCAGCTGCTGAAGGGCAGCGGGGCTGCCCAAAAGGCCGCCCGGGAGCGACTGACGGAGGGCAATCTGCTTTGGGTCGTACGTCTGGCCCGCGGCTACGCCGGCAAAGGCGTCGCCCTGGCGGACCTGATCCAGGAGGGCAACATGGCGCTGTTCCTGGGTCTGGATTCCTACGCGGGCGAGGGCCCTTTGAGCGATCATCTGGAGAAGGCCATCAAGGAAGGCATGAAGGCGGCGCTGAAGGAGCAGAGCGGCTTCGATCGGGCTGAGGAGAACCTGGCCGTGCTGGCCAACCGGGTGCTGGATGCCACCAGGGAGCTGGAGGAGGAGAGCGGCCGGGCCGTGACGGCGGAGGAGATCGCGCGGAAGCTGGGGCTTTCCGCGGCCAAGGTCGACGAGGTGCTGCGGGAGTCCGCCAGAGCCATTCGGAACGCGCAGAAATAAGCCGCGGCGGCAGACCGTAAAAAAATGTGGTTTTAGAAAAAGAACCGTAACTTTATTAACCGATTTGCCGCATTTCCCTGTATTATTATCGGACAAACAGTTGCGAAATGTCGCGAATGTGGTATAATTCAATAGTTAAAAAACTATCCAAAAGGGTTGTTGTAATACAAATTTTAGGAGGAAACATTCAATGAGAAAATGGGTTTACCTGTTCTCAGAAGGCAATGCCACCATGCGCAATCTGCTGGGCGGCAAGGGTGCCAACCTGGCTGAAATGACCAATATCGGCCTGCCTGTACCCCAGGGCTTTACGATCACCACCGAGGCCTGCACTCAGTATTATGAGGACGGCCGTCAGGTCAATGACGAGATCATGGGCCAGGTCATGGAATACGTTGCCAAGATCGAGCAGATCAACGGCAAGAAGTTCGGCGACCTGAAGAACCCCCTGCTGGTCTCCGTTCGTTCCGGTGCCCGCGCTTCCATGCCCGGCATGATGGACACCATCCTGAACCTGGGTCTGAATGATGACGTGGTAGCGGCCATGATCGCCGGCAACCCTGATCCTAAGTTCGAGCGTTTCGTTTATGACTCTTACCGTCGGTTCATCCAGATGTTCTCCGACGTGGTTATGGAGGTCGGCAAGAAGTATTTCGAGCAGCTGATCGACAAGATGAAGGAAGAGAAGGGCGTTACCTTCGACGTGGAGCTGACTGCCGCCGACCTGAAGGAGCTGGCAAATCAGTTCAAGGCCGAGTACAAGGCTCAGCTGGGCGAAGACTTCCCCTCCGATCCCGTTGTACAGCTGAAGGAAGCCATCAAGGCCGTATTCCGCAGCTGGGATAACCCCCGCGCCAACGTTTACCGCCGCGACAACGATATCCCTTACAGCTGGGGCACCGCCGTTTCCGTAATGCCCATGGTCTTCGGTAACCTGAACGACAATTCCGGTACCGGTGTTGCCTTCACCCGTGATCCCGCCACCGGCGAGAAGAAGCTGATGGGTGAGTTCCTGACCAATGCTCAGGGCGAAGACGTGGTGGCCGGCGTTCGTACCCCCATGCCCATCGCTCAGATGGAAGAGAAGTTCCCCGCTGCCTATGCGGATTTCGTAAAGGTCTGCTCCATCCTGGAGAACCACTACCGCGATATGCAGGATATGGAGTTCACCGTTGAGAACGGCAAGCTGTATATGCTGCAGTGCCGCAACGGCAAGCGCACCGCTCAGGCCGCTCTGAAGATCGCCTGCGATCTGGTCGACGAGGGCATGATCGATGAGAAGAAGGCTGTTGCCATGATCGAACCCCGCAACCTGGACACCCTGCTGCATCCTCAGTTCGATGCCGCCGCTCTGAAGGCTGCTACGCCTCTGGGCAAGGGCCTTGGCGCTTCCCCCGGTGCTGCCTGCGGTAAGGTCGTCTTCACGGCCGACGACGCGGTCGCCTGGAAGGCCCGCAAGGAAAAGGTCGTTCTGGTCCGTCTGGAGACCTCCCCTGAAGATATCACCGGTATGAAGGCTGCCGAAGGCATCCTGACCGTTCGCGGCGGTATGACCTCTCACGCTGCCGTTGTGGCCCGCGGCATGGGCGAGTGCTGCGTATCCGGCTGCGGCGACATCAAGATGGATGAAGAGAACAAGGTCTTCACCCTGGCCGGCGTTACCTTCCACGAAGGCGACCCGATCTCCATCGACGGAACCACCGGCAACATCTACGCCGGCCTGATCCCCACTGTGGATGCCTCCATCTCCGGTTACTTCGGACGCATCATGGGCTGGGCTGACAAATTCCGCAGACTGAAGGTCCGCACCAACGCCGATACGCCCAAGGATGCCAAGAAGGCCCGTGAGCTGGGCGCCGAGGGTATCGGTCTGACCCGTACCGAGCATATGTTCTTCGAGGCTGACCGTATCGCGGCCTTCCGTGAGATGATCTGCGCCGAGACCAAGGAAGAGCGCGAAGCCGCTCTGGCCAAGATCATGCCTTATCAGCAGAACGACTTCGAGCAGCTGTATGAAGCTCTGGAAGGCACTCCCGTTACCATCCGTTTCCTGGATCCGCCTCTGCATGAATTCGTTCCTAACACCGAAGAGGAAATGCAGATCCTGGCTAAGGCCCAGGGCCGTTCCATCGAATACATCCGCAACCTGGTCGCCGGTCTGAAGGAAGTCAACCCCATGATGGGTCACCGCGGCTGCCGTCTGGCTGTCACCTATCCTGAGATCGCCGTGATGCAGACCCGTGCGGTCATCCGCGCTGCCATCAAGGTCCAGAAGAAGCACCCCGACTGGACGGTCAAGCCCGAGATCATGATCCCGCTGACCTCCGAGCTCAAGGAATTCAAGTACGTGAAGAACTTCGTCGTGGCTACCGCTGACGAGGAGATCAAGGCCGCCGGCGTTGAACTCAAGTACGAGGTCGGTACCATGATCGAGATCCCTCGCGCCGCTCTGACCGCTGACGAGATCGCTGCCGAGGCCGACTTCTTCTGCTTCGGTACCAACGACCTGACCCAGATGACCTATGGCTTCAGCCGTGACGACGCCGGCAAATTCCTCGGCGCTTACTACGATGCCAAGATCCTGGAGAACGATCCCTTCGCCAAGCTGGATCAGACCGGTGTCGGCAAGCTGATGGATATGACCCTGAAGCTCGGCAAGCCCGTCAACCCTGCTCTGCACTGCGGTATCTGCGGCGAGCACGGCGGCGATCCCAGCTCCGTGGAGTTCTGCCACAAGATCGGTCTGGACTACGTTTCCTGCAGTCCTTTCCGCGTTCCGATCGCCCGCCTGGCAGCCGCACAGGCAGCTATCAAAAGTGGGGAGGACTAATCTATACGATCAATTCCAGATTGGTTTCGACCAAGCTGAAGCGTATAGAAAGTCAGTCGGTCAGTACCTGCGGAAAAACCAATGGGATAACGTGACTGTCGAAGTCTTTATCTAACACAACCAGCAGGCATATTACTGAAAAAGTAGTATGCCTGCTTTTTTATTGTGGGGTCTATAAGCCCCGTCGAGTGCCATAGGCACGAGACAAATAAACCACCCGCTATGCGGGTGCGCGTCGATGGTTAAACCAAAACTCTCCAAACTTGGTACAATGAGAT
>JAZLJI010000110.1:0-2043 GCA_045617825.1 Lachnospiraceae bacterium | reverse complement strand
GGGGGCCGCGGTGGTCTGCTCCGTAGGAGCTTCGGTGGTATTTTCCGCAGGCGCTTCCGTGGAGGCGGCAGGGCTTCCGCCGCAGCCGGCCAGAGAAAGCAGCAGGCAGAGCGCCGTCAGCAGAGCGGTAAGACGAACGGTATTTTTCTTCATGAGAGGTCCTCCTTTGAGCTTATGGATGATACGGATTTCAGGCTCTTTAGCTGCCCTCAGTATATCGCCGAAGGCCGGCGGTGTCAATCGGGGCTTGGGCGCGCAGCGGAGGCTCAATGCGCCGCGGGGCTCGCTTCTCAGTTGAGAAAAGCGGCGCGCAGGGCGCCGAACGTTCACCGGGAGAGCGGTTCAGCCAAGGTATCCTTCTCTGGCCTTCACGCCGAAATGCTCCTCCAGCAGATGCAGCTGCCCGTCGGTGATGGTATTCACCAGCGGCAGATGGGCGATCTTCATATAGATCTCGGCGGCCTTTTCGGCGGTCTCGATCAGACCGAAGGCCTCGTCCAGGTCCTTTCCGGCGCCGTAGATGCCGTGCTGGCTCCACACCACCAGGCGGGCGGTCTTCATCTTCTCGGCGGTAGCCTCGCCGATCTCATTGGTGCCGCAGAGCATCCAGGGCAGGACGTTCACCCCGTCGGGGAAGACCACGATGCACTCGGTGCACATCTGCCACAGGGTGCGGGTGAAGGCCTTCTCGTCCAGACTGTGCACGTAGCTCATGGCCAGCAGATTGGAAGGATGGCAGTGCATGACCACGCGGTTTTCGGGGGCCGCCGCCAGCCTGGTCACGTGGCTCATCATATGGGCGGGAAATTCGGAGGTGAATTTGCCGCCGTCGGAAAAGCCCCACAGGAGCTCGGCGTTCCCGCCGTCCGCGGTGATGCGCAGAAGTCCCAGATTCCGCGCCGGATCAGCCTGGACGTTCTTGAAATATTTGCCGGTGCCGGTGACTAAGAAGAGCTTTCCGGCCAGCTCCGGAGCATTAAAGCCCACGGGGATGGTGCGCAGGACCCGCGCCGTGTCCAGATACGGCGAGACCTCGGCCTCGTCCAGCAGGAGGCTGACGTTGCCGCCGTTGCGCTCGTCCCAGCCGTGGCGGTACATTTCGGTGGTGATGCCGACCATTTCGGTCATAAAGGGAGCAGTCAGAATATCTTTCATGGAAAATACCTCCGTCGGTGATAGATGTATGCAGAAGACCGCATAGCCTGCGCGGGGCAGGCCGCTGCGGTCCGGAGCAGCCGTCGGCTGTCTCAGCGGGTGATCACGTCCACGGGGACGTTGAAGAATTTAGCGACCTTCAGGATCGTATCGACGTGGCGGCCTATGGCGGCGGCCATGTGGTGCGTGGGGCCTGCCTCGCTCCAGCGGCTGCAGAATTCTCTCGCGCCGCAGGAGAAGCGGGTGCGCATATTGGTGTCGCCGAAGGTGAAGATGGGGCCCTCCTCGTTGACGCCCTCGGCCGCCACGAATTTGAAGTGGCCGTCCCGGTCCTGGGTGATGGCCAGATAGGTCACGGGACCGGCGGGGGGATAGAACTGGGTGAGGAAGCCGCTGCCGGTCTTGCCGTGGAACACGGGGACCTGCTTCATCGTGGGCTTTCTGGCCTGAGAGAAGTCGGCGTCGCCGGAGCCGGAATGACCGATGATGCAGAGGTCCTGCTCGAAATCGATGGAGTACATTTCGGACAGCTGGCCGGTGCCGGAGATGGTCTTCAGAATGCTCATGGCCATGGCGACCTTGATATCGCCCTCCACGGCGCAGGCGGTGCCCTGCCGGATCAGCATGGAGAAGGCGGGGATCAGCATGGAGTCCAGCCTGCCGGCGGCGCCCTGCGCGAAGCCGTCATAGTGAGAGGCCACAAAGGCGATCTGCTCCTCCTTCACCCACTGCTCAAAGGCGACCACGTATTTCGCCATATCCCATACGGTCCCGATGTCGGCCCCGCCCTCGACGTCAAAGTTCGCCAGGATCTCCTCCGCCTTGGCGCGGATGGCAGTCTCGTCCGTGACGCCGTCGGCGATGACCCACAGCTTCTCCCAGTCGAAC
>JAZLJI010000109.1:0-62819 GCA_045617825.1 Lachnospiraceae bacterium | reverse complement strand
CTAAGCTTTTGACAAACTGAATCGCCGCCTGACCCGAGAAGCTTTCTCGGGTCACTCTATGTCTGCCCCCGAGCGAAGCTCGAGGGAGCCTGTCGCGGCCCCCCGCGACTTCAAAGCTTCCCGCAAGGGAAGCTACCTGTCTGCCCATGAGTTCACGCAGGGAAGTCATGGGAGCCCGTCGCGGCCCCCCGCGACTTCAAAGATTTGCGCAGCAAATCGTCCCTAACTGCCCCCGAGCGAAGCTCGAGAGAGCCGGTCGCGGCCCCCCGCGACTTCAAAGATTTGCATTTATCGGCAAGGAGATAATATGGACGTTGAACTTTTTGACTATGAGCTGCCGCAGGAGCTGATCGCGCAGGATCCCTTAAAGGACCGCAGTTCTTCCCGGCTCATGCTGCTGGACAAGGAGACCGGCGCGGTAGAGCACCGGATCTTCCGGGATATTCTTGAGGAGCTGGATCCGGGCGACTGTCTGGTCATCAACAATACCAAGGTGATCCCCGCCCGCCTGATCGGGGTCAAGGAGGATACCGGCGCCAATATCGAGCTCCTGCTGCTTAAGCGGCTGGAGGATCGGGAGAATTGCTGGGAAACGCTGGTAAAGCCCGGCAAGAAGGCCAAGCCCGGCGCCCGGATTTCCTTCGGCGACGGCCTGCTGACGGCAGTGATCGAGGAAGTGGGGGATGAGGGCAACCGCATCGTTCGCTTCGAATTTGACGGGATCTTCGAGGAGATCCTGGACAAGCTGGGAGAAATGCCCCTGCCGCCCTATATCACCCACAAGCTGGAGGATAAGGACCGCTACCAGACGGTATACGCCAAGCATGAGGGCAGCGCAGCGGCGCCTACCGCCGGCCTGCACTTTACCAGGGAGCTGCTGGAGCAGATCCGCGCCAAGGGGGTAAGCATCGCCGAGATCACCCTTCACGTGGGCCTGGGCACCTTCCGGCCGGTAAAGGCGGAAACGGTGGAGGAGCATCACATGCACTCCGAATTCTATCAGGTGGACGCGGAAGCCGCCCGTCTGATCAATGAAGCCAGACAAAACGGCCACCGGGTCGTGGCGGTCGGCACGACCAGCTGCCGCACCCTCGAATCCGCCGCGGAGGAGGACGGGACCTTGAACCCGAAGAGCGGCTGGACGGAGATTTTCATCTTCCCGGGCTACCGCTTCAAGCTGGTCGACGCGCTGATCACCAATTTCCATTTGCCGAAATCCACGCTGGTCATGCTGGTCTCTGCCCTGGCGGGGCGGGAGCACATCCTGGCGGCCTACGAAGAAGCCGTCAGAGAGCGTTACCGTTTCTTCAGCTTCGGCGACGCGATGTTTATCCACTAAAGGAAGGCTGCCATGGAAGGGATCCGCATCAATAAATTCCTTAGCGAGAGCGGCGTATGCTCCCGCAGAGAGGCCGACCGGCTGGTGGAAGAGGGCCGGGTCACGGTGGACGGTCTGAAGGCCGAGATGGGGCTTCGGGTACAGCCGGGCAGCGTCGTCCTGGTGGACGGAAAGCCCGTCGCCAAGCCGGCAAAGCCGGTGCTTCTGGCGGTCAACAAGCCTGTGGGCGTGGTGACCACGACGGCCAAGGACGAGAGCGCCAATATCGTAGATTTCGTAGGCTATCCGGAGCGGATCTATCCCATCGGCCGCCTGGATAAGGATTCTCAGGGCCTGATCCTGATGACCAATCAGGGCGACCTGGCGGAGAAGATCGGCCACGCCCGCGGGCTGCACGAAAAGGAATACGTGGTCACGGTGGATAAGCCCCTGACGGCGGAATTTCTCGAGAAGATGCGCAGCGGCGTGCGCATTTTAGGCACGGTCACCCGGCCCTGCACGGTGGAAAAGCTTGGGTGCTTCCGCTTCCGGATCATTCTGACCCAGGGCATGAACCGGCAGATCCGGCGGATGTGCGAGGCGCTGGGCTTCCGGGTGAAGGAGCTGATCCGCACCAGGGTCATGAATATCCGTCTGGAGCATCTGGAAACAGGACACTGGCGTCTCATCGAAGGAGCGGAATATGACGAGCTGCTGCGGCAGCTGAATGAGTAAAGGGGAAGCATGAAGGAACAGGATCGGATGAAGGAGCTTGTGGGCATCCTCAGAGAGGCCTCCCGGGTGTATTACCAGGAAGGCGGAGAGCTCATGTCCAATCGGGAGTATGACGCCCTGTATGACGAGCTGCTGGCCTTAGAGCAGCAGACCGGCGTGGTCCTGTCCGGCAGTCCCACCCATCAGGTGGGCTACGAGATCCTCAGTGAGCTGCCGAAGAAGGCTCACCCTCAGCCCATGCTGTCTCTGAATAAAACGAAATCTCCGGAGGAGCTGGCCGCCTTTCTGGGCGAGCAGGAGGGCCTGCTGTCCTGGAAGCTGGACGGCCTCACCGTCGTCCTCAGCTATGAGAACGGGACCCTGGCGGAGGCCGTGACCAGAGGAAACGGCGAGATCGGCGAGATCATCACGCCGAATGCCCGCTGCTTTCTGAATATCCCGCTGGAGATCCCGCACCGGAAGCATTTGGTGCTCCGAGGCGAGGCAGTGATCCGTTACGAGGATTTTGAACGGATCAATGCGGCTCTGCCCCTGGGCGAGGAAAAATACAAGAACCCCCGGAATCTCTGCGCCGGCTCCGTGCGGCAGCTCTCCAGCGCCGTGACTGCCGGCCGCTGCGTGCGCTTCTACGCCTTCGCCCTGGTCGAGGCCGAGGGAGAAAGCTTCGTCACAAGAGAGGCCGAAATGCTCTGGCTTAAAGACCAGGGCTTTGAGACCGTCTATTACCGGAAGGTCACCGGAGCTCAGGTCCCCGAGGCCGTCGCAGCATTTTCCCGGGAGGTGGAGGACAATCCGCTGCCCTCCGACGGGCTGGTGCTGCTGATGGACGACATCGCCTACGGCAATTCCCTGGGCCGCACCGCCAAATACCCCCGCAGCGCGTTAGCCTTCAAATGGGCCGACGAGCTGGCGGAGACAAGCCTCATCACCGTGGAATGGAGCGCCTCCCGCACGGGCCTGATCAATCCGGTGGCCGTCTTCGAGCCGGTCGAGCTGGAGGGCACCAGCGTGAGCCGGGCCAGCGTGCATAACGTCTCCGTCATGGAGGAGCTGGCCCTCGGCGTCGGCGACCGCATCACCGTCTACAAGGCCAACATGATCATCCCGCAGATCAGCGAGAATCTGACCCGGAGCGGCAGCATCCGCCCGCCCCGGCGTTGCCCCGTCTGCGATGCGCCGACCCGCATCGAGCAGGAGACCGGCGTGAAGACCCTGGTCTGCGACAATCCCTCCTGCCCGGCCAAGCAGATCAAGGGCTTTTCGCTCTTCGTCAGCCGGGAGGGCCTGAATATCGAGGGACTCAGCGACAGCACCCTGGAAAAGCTGGTGGATCTGGGACTGGTGACCAGCTTCCGGGATCTGTTTTTCCTGGAGGAAAAGCGGGAGCAGATCCTGGCTCTGGAGGGCTTCGGTGAGAAGAAGCTGCAGAACCTGATCGAGGCCGCTGAAAAGGCGCGCCACACCGAGCTGTTCCGGCTAATCACGGCCCTGGGCATCGGCGGCGTGGGTCCGGCAAATGCCCGCCTGCTCTGCCGGCATTTTCGCGAGGATCTGCAGGCGCTCCGGGAAGCCTCCGCGGAGGAGCTTTGCGAGGCCGAGGGCATCGGTCAGGTGATCGCCGAGAGCATCGTCGCCTATTTCCGCGATCCCGCGTCGGTCCGGCAGCTGGATGCCCTTCTGGAGATCCTGGACCTCCAGAAGGCCGCGGAAGAGGAGGAGCAGCCCCTTGCGGGAATGACCTTCGTGGTCACCGGGAGCCTTGCGCAGTTCGCGGGCCGGGACGCCCTCAAGAACTATATCGCCCGGAAAGGCGGCACCGTCACCGGCTCCGTATCGGCGAGGACCTCTTATCTGATCAATAACGACGTGACCTCCTCCTCGGCGAAAAATACCGCCGCCAAGAAGCTGGGCATCCCCATCCTCTCCGAGGCGGATTTCATTGCGCGCTGGGGGATCGGCTGATGCGATACGAGGGACAGATCTACAGGCCGCCCAGTGAGGCCTACAGCTATATCCTGCAGCTCACCGTGGGCTGCAGCCATAACCGCTGCAGCTTCTGCAGCATGTACCGCGACAAGCAGTTCCGCGTCCGTCCGCTGCCCGAGGTCCTGGAGGATCTGGCGATGGCCCGCCGCGCCTACCGCTACGTGGAGCGCGTTTTTCTGGCGGACGGGGACGCTCTGATCGTACCGACGGAAACGCTGCTGGCGGTCCTCGCGGAGATCCGGCGCCTTTTCCCCGAATGCGAACGGGTCACCAGCTACGCCTCCGCGAGAGACCTGCTGCTCAAGGAGCCGGAGGAGCTGAAGGCGCTCAGGGCAGCAGGGCTGGACATGCTGTATCTGGGGCTGGAATCCGGCTCCGACGAGGTGCTGAAGGCCATCGATAAGGGCAGCACCGTCGAGGACCATATAAACGGCGCCCTGAAGGCCCGTGAGGCGGGGCTCAAACTGTCCGTGACCCAGATCACCGGTCTGGCCGGACGCGGCGGCTCTAAGGCCCATGCGCTGGCCTCCGCAAAGGCCCTGTCAAGGATGAAGCCTGAATATATCGGCCTCATGACGCTGACGCTCCGGAGAGGGACTCCGCTCAGGCAGGCCTGGCTGGAGGGCCGCTTCGACCGGCTGACGCCCAGAGAGGACCTGCAGGAGATGAGGCTCCTTGTCGAAGCCTTGGACAGCGAGGGCAGCATCCTCCGCAGCAACCACGTGTCCAATTACGTTCAGCTGCGAGGCACCATGAATCGGGACAGAGCCCTGCTGCTGGCGCAGCTGGATCAGGGGCTTTCCCTCCCCGAGCTGGACAATCCCTATACCGATTATCTGGAAAATCTATAGGATCCCATCGCTGTTTTTCAAGAAATATCAAGAAGGCTCTTGAAATATCGCGATTTATAATGTATCATACCTAAGAATGCACTTCTGTGATCGTATACTACGCAAGGAGGATATAGTGCAATGAAGGCTTATGAAACCCAGAAGATAAGGAACATCGCAGTCTTGGGCCACGGCGGCGCCGGTAAGACGACGGTGCTTGAAGCAGCCGCGTTCGTTACCGGTGTGATCTCCCGTATGGGCAAGGTGACCGACGGTTCCACCATCAGCGATTTTGACAAGGAAGAGACCAAGCGCGGCTTCTCCCTGAGCATGTCCCTGATCCCCGTTGAGTGGGAAGACATCAAGATCAATTTCCTGGATACCCCCGGCTATTTCGACTTCATCGGCGAAGCAGAGGCTGCCTGCAGCGCTGCCGACGCGGCCGTGATCGTGATCAACGGCAAGGCCGGCATGCAGGTCGGCGTTCAGAAGGCCTGGGATCTTTGCGAAAAATACAATCTGCCCCGTCTGTTCTTCGTGACCAACATGGACGATGCCAACGCCAATTACGTTAAGGTCTGCGAGCAACTGAAGGATGCCTTCGGCACCAGCATCGCTCCCTTCCAGGTCCCCATCCGTGAGGGTGAAAAGTTCGTGGGTTTCGTGAACGTACCGAAGATGAGCGCCCGCAAATTCACCGGCACCAAGGGTGAATATGTCGAATGCGATATCCCCGCCTCCGTCAAGGATCAGCTGGACGAGACCCGCAACGCGCTGATGGAAGCCGTTGCCGAGACCGACGAGGATCTGCTGGAGCGCTTCCTGATGGAAGAGGAGTTCACTCCCGAAGAGATCGAGACGGCTCTCAGCAAGGGCGTGAGCGAGGGCTCAGTGATGCCCGTTCTGATGGGCTCCGGCCTGAACGGCTACGGCGTCCGCGTCATGCTGCATGACATCGAGAAGTATTTCCCGAGCCCTGCCAAGCGCAGCATCAGCGGCACCAATACTCTGACCGATAAGGAGTTTGCCGCCGATTACGACGAAGCCAAGGCTCCCACCGCCAAGATCTTCAAGACCCTGATCGATCCCTTCCTGGGCAAATACTCCTTCTTCAAGGTCTGCTCCGGCACCGTTAAGGGCGACATGACCTTCTACAATGCCCAGAAGGACACGGAAGAAAAGGTCTCCAAGATCTACGTGCTGCGCGGCAAGGAACAGATCGAGGTCCCCGAGCTGCATGCCGGCGATATCGGTGTATTTGCCAAGATGATGAGCGCCGGTACCGGTGACAGCCTGTCCTCCAAGGCAGAGCCCGTGGTGTTCCCCGCTCCCGAATTCTCCAAGCCCTACACCAGCATGGCTTACCGTGCGGTCAACAAGGGCGATGACGATAAGATCGCGACGTCTCTTACCAAGCTGCTGGAGGAGGATCCTACCCTCAAGCTGGTCAACGACAAGGAGAACCGTCAGCTTCTGATCTACGGTATCGGCGATCAGCAGCTGGAGATCGCGATGAGCAAGCTGCTGAGCCGCTACAAGGTCCAGGCCGAGCTGTATCAGCCTAAGGTAGCCTTCCGCGAGACCATCCGCGGCAGCGTTCACGTACAGGGCAAGCACAAGAAGCAGTCCGGCGGCCACGGCCAGTACGGCGACGTCGTGATGGACTTCGAGCCCAGCGGCGATCTGGATACCCCTTACATCTTCGAAGAGAAGATCGTCGGCGGCGTAGTGCCTAAGAACTTCTTCCCCGCGGTAGAAAAGGGCCTGCAGGAAATGGTCGTGAAGGGACCGCTGGCCGGTTATCCCATCGTCGGCATGAAGGCCAGCCTGGTATACGGCTCCTACCATCCTGTAGATTCCTCCGAAATGGCATTCAAGCTGGCTACCCATCTGGCGGTCAAGGCCTGCTTCGCCGATAAGAACTCCAAGCCCTGCCTGCTGGAACCCATTGCCTCTGTCAAGGTCACCGTTCCCAACGATTTCACCGGTGACGTGATGGGCGACATGTCCAAGCGCAGAGGCCGTGTCATGGGTACCACTCCCGAGGGCCGCTACACCGTGGTCGAGGCCGAGTGCCCTATGAGCGAGCTCTTCGGCTACAATACCGATCTGCGTTCCATGACCGGCGGTATCGGAAGCTTCGCCTATGAATTTGCACGTTATGAGCAGGCTCCTTCCGATGTTCAGGAGAAGGAGATCGCGGCCCGCGCTTCCGAGAAGGAAGACGAAGACTGATCTGTCTCCCGACCCTTTACGGAGAATCCGCTTCGACGGATTCTCCGTTTTTTCTCTTTACTATTTGAAACGGTGATCGATGATGAAATTACGCCCGGCTGTCGTCCTCCTGCTGCTGCTCCTGCTGACGGGGCTGTCAGGGCTCACCTGTCATGCCATGTCAGACAACCGTCCCAAGAATCTGACTGTACGGTACGTGACCACTGACGGCACGACCGTTTTCGAAAAACAGTATACCGACGTTTCCGGCCTGACCAATGAGATCCAGGCTTATTTCAACAGAGAATTTTACCTGGATACCTTCAACAAGGAATATGAGGTCGTCGGCTTCCGCAGCGAATTCTACGCGAATCCCGATTATACCGAAAGGATCCTGGAGGAGCTCAGCTGCTCCAATCGCGCGGAGCTGCAGGAAAATATCAAATCCCAGCTGGAGGCCGATGCCCCGTCCAAGGGTCTGGTCGCCGTGCTGGTCCTCAGGTATACCGGGGTGCAGTATTCCACGACCAATGACGTGAACGTCATCGTTCTGAATGAAAACAGCCAGAAGATCCACGAAGAGCATTACACCATCAAGGCCGGCGAGATCCTCAGCATCAAGCCGCCGGAGGGCGCGGATTTTCTCTCGGTAAATTACGCGCAGACCGATATCTGGAAGCTCACGAACCCTCAGGAGGTCACCGGTGAGATCGTCACGGTCCGCTTTATCTCGACGATCCTGGAGCACAGCATCGTTTTCCGGGTCCACGTGACCGGAAGCACCGTCTTTGAGCCCTCTGGCGAGGAGAGCGTCCCTTCCGGCGAGTCCGCGGCCTCGGTGCCCGAGCCGATGTCCACCGAACGGCACGTCAAGGAATCCACCATGGTGCTGACCCCGAACTCGACACCGGCCGGCGGGTCCAAGACCAGCGCCGCGGCCGGCGGTTCATCTGCCGAAGGCAGCGGCAGCTCCGGTCACTCGGACGATTTCCGCGGCGTGAACCGCAGTCTGATGATCATCATCACCGGACTGATCCTCATCCTCCTGCTGGTCGTGCTGCTTAGGGCAGGAGAGCAGAACAAGCGGAAAAAGAAGAAAAAGAACCCCTACGGCAGCCTAAAATAGCCTTTCGTTTTAGGTAGTCCCCGGCCTATAACTTAATTATATGGTGTGTCGCATTGACACACCATTTTTTGTGGTATATATTTGTAATAGTATAAAAAATATAAGGTCGTAACGGCCTCCGGAGGTTTTTCTAATGAAGTGCTTGATCATTGATAACGTTTCTCCTGCAATTGCCGAGGAACTGGGTAAGGTGATGGAGGTCACCGTTTCCGAAAAGCAGCCGCCGACAACGTCCGAACTGAAAGCCATGATCGCTCCCTACGACGTCCTGATCATGAGAGTCGATCCGGCTTTGGATGCCGAGTTCTTTGATATCGCCAAGAATCTGAAGTACGTCGGCGTCTGCGCCGTCGGCCTCAACCATATCGACATGAACGCCGCCAAGGCGAAGGGCGTGACCGTGCAGAACGCTCCCGGCCTCAACGGCAATGCCGTGGCAGAGCTCACCCTCTGCAAGATGCTGGAGCTGGCCAGAGATACCATCACCGCCAACTATGACATCAAGGAGCGTCACATCTGGGACAAATACAGATTCGTCGGCCACGAGCTGATGGGCAAGACCGTCGGTATCCTGGGCTTCGGCCGTATCGGTCAGAGAGTCGGCCAGCTTTGCCGCGCCTTCGGCATGAAGGTCCTTGCCTATGATCCTTATCTGCCCATGGAGGTATTTGCCAAGGAAGAGGCGGAGGGGACCCAGACCGATCCTTACTTCGTCCTGCAGAACGCCGACTACGTTTCCATTCACGTTCCGCTGACCCCCGAGACCAAGGATCTGGTCTGCAAGGAGCAGATCGAACAGATGAAGCCCGGCGCCTGCGTGCTGAACATGAGCCGCGGCGGCATCGTCAACGAGGACGACGTCTGCGAGGCCCTGAAGAGCGGCAGACTGGGCGGTTATGCGGCCGACGTCATGGTCAACGAGTTCAATGAAGGCGGCGCCATCGAAAGCCCGCTGTTTGACTGCGACAACTTCATCGTGACGGCCCATGCCGGCGCCCAGACCGTGGACGCCATTGAAGCCATCGGTCAGTTCATCATCGCCAAATGCAAGGAGAGCCTGGGTCTGTAAAAGGCCCCTTATGCAAGCTAACCGCAGCGCTTCCGCGCTGCGGTTTTTCATACCATCAGCTAACGGGGAAATCGCTTTCAAAGCCTTGACAAAGGCCTTCAGCTGCGGTATATTATTTTTGAGCTTTAGGCTCAAGCCAAACCAGGGGTTGTACTGGTTTCGACGGGGGTTTTGAAGTTCGAGGAGCCATTCGCAGACCGTGGCTGCGTTAAAAAACGGAAACCTAAAATAAACGCTAACAACGACTACGCGTTAGCTGCTTAAGCAGCTTGTCGGCCCGGGGCCACTCGTCACCTCGGATCACCGGCATCATGAAGACGGGGAACTGCCTGTCCTAAGCTTTGCGGACAGGATGGATCCGATGAAGCTACCGATGCTCTGAGCCCGTTTGCGGGCGCCCAGCGAAGGGAAGTAAAAAACGCAAACTATGATGGTAGAGCCTGGGATGGATAGGCTTTCGGACAGGGGTTCGATTCCCCTCAGCTCCATAAGACGGGTACCGCAAAGGTGCCCGTTTTCCTAAAATATCGTTTCATCTCATAAGCAAATGGCCAAGTCAAGGAGGATGGTATGGCGACCTTTATTCAAGAACCTGCGCACACTTTCAATGAGTATTTGCTGATTCCCGGTTATTCTTCGGCTGAATGCATTCCGGCAAACGTGTCCTTACAGACACCCCTGGTAAAATATAAAAAGGGAACGGAAGAGTGCCCGATCACCATGAACATCCCCATGGTATCCGCCATCATGCAGTCCGTATCCGGCGACCGTCTGGCAGTGGCGCTGGCTCAGGAGGGCGGCGTGTCCTTCATCTACGGCTCCCAGAGCATCGAGGATGAGGCGGCCATGGTCCGCAGAGCCAAGAGCTTCAAGGCCGGCTTCGTGACCAGCGACTCCAATATCCGTCCTGACCAGACCATGGCGGACGTAGTCGAGCTGACCGCCCGCAACGGTCATTCCACCATAGCGGTGACCGATGACGGCTCTCCCGAGGGCAAGCTGCTGGGCATCGTGACCAGCCGCGATTACCGTGTCAGCCGTATGGATCCCGCCACTCCCGTCAAGGATTTCATGACCCCCTTTGACCGCCTGATCTGGGCTCCCGAGGGAACCAGTCTGAAGGAAGCCAACGATATCATCTGGGAACATAAGCTGAATTCCCTGCCCATCGTCAGCAAGGATGGCAAGCTTTGCTACCTGGTCTTCCGCAAGGACTATGATACCCATAAGCAGAATCCTCTGGAGCTGCTGGACCATTCCAAGCGCTACGTGGTCGGCGCCGGTATCAATACCCGGGATTATGCCGACCGTATCCCCGCTCTGCTGGAGGCCGGCGCCGACGTGCTGTGCATCGACTCCTCCGAGGGCTTTTCCGAATGGCAGAAGAGAACGCTGGCCTGGGTCAGAGAGAACTACGGCGACAGCGTGAAGGTCGGTGCCGGCAACGTGGTCGATGCCGAGGGCTTCCGCTTCCTGGCGGAATGCGGCGCGGACTTTATCAAGGTCGGTATCGGCGGCGGCTCCATCTGCATCACCCGTGAGACCAAGGGTATCGGCCGCGGCCAGGCCACTGCCGTGATCGAGGTTTGCCAGGCCAGAGACGAATACTATAAGGAGACCGGCATCTACGTTCCGGTATGCTCCGACGGCGGTATCGTTTTCGACCACCATATCACCCTGGCGCTGGCCATGGGCGCCGATTTCGTCATGCTGGGCCGCTACTTTGCCCGCTTCGATGAAAGCCCCAGCAACCGCGTTTCCATCGGCGGCACCTATTACAAGGAATATTGGGGCGAAGGCTCCGCAAGAGCCAGGAACTGGCAGCGCTACGACCTGGGCGGCGACAAGAAGCTGTCCTTCGAGGAAGGCGTCGATTCCTACGTGCCCTATGCCGGCTCCCTGAAGGATAACGTCGGCATGACCCTCAGCAAGGTCCGCTCCACCATGTGCAACTGCGGTGCCCTGAGCATCCCCGAGCTGCAGCAGAAGGCCAAGCTGACGCTGGTCTCCGCCGTCAGCATCGTTGAGGGCGGCGCGCACGACGTCATCCAGAAGGATAAAAACAATCAGATGAAGTAAGCCGTTTCCTATGGCCGCACAGAACAAACAGCCTGCGGGAAGCTGCGATACCTGCCTCAATTACGAGTACGATGAGGAATTTGACTCTTATACCTGCGTCATGGATCTGGACGAGGACGAATACGCCTCCCTGTTCACCGGCGAAAAACGGGCCTGCCCGTTTTACCGCTTCGGCGACGAATACCTGATCGTCCATAAGCAGATCTGAGCTGAATAAGTTCAACAAACAAAAAGCTGCTGTCCCTTCTCCGGAAAGGACAGCAGTTTTTTCGCGGCAAATTCACCGGACTCTGGTAAAGTTCAAAGGAAAACGGAAGCCGCAGCTGTTTGTCAGCATCGAAAGCAGCTCCTGATAGCTGCCCCGGGAGCTGGTGATCGACGTCAGCTGCAGGGCGTCGCCATTAGGCTGCCGATAGTTCAGGATGAGATCGTAGCCGCTGCCGTTGCTGCCGCCCAGGATCTGCTGCGGCGTCACGCGGTAGGAGCAGCCGATCTGTGAGAGCGTTTTGCTGCTGATCAGGCTGTACAGATTCTGCTGATACTTGGAAAGAGCCTTAAAGGCAGTGACCGCCAGCGGGTTCACCTGTTCTCTCCGGAAAATGCTTTCCGCGTCGGCATAATAGCTTTCCAGCGACCTTCTGAAGGCTGCTTCGTCCTCTTCGGTAAAGATCAGTTCCAGCCACCCGTCACTGCTCAGGGACAGCTGAAGGCGAAGCGGGATCTCTCTGTCCGGGTAATGGGAGAGTCTGAATTTGTCGGAGATCGCCTCCCTTTGAGCCGGGGCCATGTCCAGCTCCAGCTGCCAGAGCCCCACCGGGCTCGGCGCTGCCTCGGTCGTCCGGGTCGGCCGAAGGGTTTCCGCCGCGGTGGTCCGGGTAGGAGGGACAGGCACTGACGCCGAGCTGTCCGGCTTCGTATACACGGGCGCGACACTGGGAAATGTTTGCCGGGGCTCCCTCTGCGTGGCCCTTTCCGTGGCCGCCGCGGTAGACTTCGCGGCAGAAGGGCTCGGGTCTTTAGCCGTGGTCTGCTCTGAGGACTCCCGGGGTCCGACGAAAGAGGACTGCTCGCCTTCCGTCCGTTCCGGCTCAGTCGCTTCGGTCTCCGGAGGGTTCTCCTCAGATGAGGATCCCGCGGCGGTAGCCTCGGGGACCGTTTCCGTAGGCCATGTTTCCTCAGTCTGTCCGGGAGCCGCGGAGCCATCCTCCGTCACTTCCGCATCTGACGCTTCAGTGCCCCCCTCGGACGCCTTCAGCGCGTTATACAGCTGCATAAAGCTTTCCCATTCCCGGGAGAGCTCCCGAAGGGAAAGCGAAATGTCCTTTGCTTCATCCCGCTCCGGCGCGGGCGAGTAGAGGGCTCGCTCATGCTTTCTCAGCAGAAATATCCCCAAAAGCAGCAGCAGGATAAGGACCGACAACGCGGCCAATATGACGTTTTCTCTATGCTGCCGGGGATCCTTCTGCTTCATTTACTGCGTTTTCATTTCCTTCCGTATCATTAGGCCTGCCGCGCCGTTTTCCGGGCTCTGCGCGGTGCTGCAGGCACGGTGGCCGGCATCCCTCCATGTGGACGCTCCGGGCTCTGCGCGCACGCACAGGCGCCAAAATCAAAAGCGCCCGCGGGACCTGCTCAGCTTTACTATAACATAAGCCCGCGCAGAATGCACATGAAAATGCAATTCCTCCTGCCGTCTCGGCCAAGCCCCCTCAAGGCTTGACGGTCAGCATCAGTCTGGTCTGATCAACGGATATGGTGAGATAATACTGCACGTCGAAGCCGCCGAAGGAAAGCTCCACCCGTTCGGCTTTGCCTTTTTTCAGCTGTACCGTTTTGTGATCGCCCCGTTCCAGATTATCATCGCTTTGCTGGGACAGCAGGTCGATCCGAGCCTCCATATCCGTCTTAGAACGAATCACCAGCGTCAGCTGATTGACCGCGCTCAGGCCCTTGCTCAGGCTGACGTCCTTGATCTCCAGGATCTCGACGGACGAATCGCTTTCATAGACGCGCGCCAGGGATATCTTGCCGTTTTCATAGGTCCCCAGCCAATAATCGTAGGGGTAGTATTGCCAGGCCTGCGCCAGCGCGGTTTTCAGGCTGTCCGTCATGGTCAGTCCTGTGCCGCTTCCCAGAGGGGTCTCCACGCGGCAGATCTCCGAAAGCTCCGGTGACAGGCGGTAAAGGCCGAGGCTGCATTCCAGCCACAGGGTGCCGCGCGCAGCCGCAAGGTCAGGGGCTGCGCCCTCCGGCAAAGGGCCGTCACCCAGCTTCTCCGCCCTTTTGCCGTCAGGCACCAGCCGCTCCAGCTCAGCGAGGATGGCCTTGCTCAGCTCACCGGCAAAGATCTGCTTTTGTGAGATCCCCCCGCCGTCCCAGGTGTACCGTTTCATCACGATCATCGGGTCCGGGCTTTGGGAAGCGGAAGAGGAGGCAGGACCTCCGCCGGGCTCTGTTCCGCCGGCAGCTGTGGGCATCGCTGACCCGGCCGAGCAGCCCTCTAAGAGCACAAGAAAAACCAGCAGAAAAAGAATCTCCAATATTTTGTTCATCAACGCAGCACCTCCTCATAAATGCCGGCTCTCAGCCGGACTCCGGGGCAGACGGCCGCAGGCTCGCGTAGAGCTGCCCGCCCCTCACGGATAATACCGCTGAGCGGCCGGAAATGTTGCCATTGATCTGAATTTTGCTTGCGTTTCACTTACTGCAGGCGTATCCTTACGCCTTCTGCCTTCCGGAAGGAAGCTCCCGCAGTACGCAGGCGCAGGACTTCCGCCGTGAAAGAGCATGCCAGGCTCAAATTCCGCGTTTGCCGCGTTCCTTCTTTGAGAAAAGCAGGAAGATGAGGAGAGCGCCGGCGATCCCCAGGGCGACCGCAAGCCGATAGCAAATGACGCTGTCGATCTGCAGCCGGGACCACAGGGCGCCCAGGCATTCCGGCGCGGCGAAGAAATAGGTGATAACGACGGCGGACATGAACAGGGCAGGGATCTCGGTATACAGGCAGTTCTTTCCCTCACCCTTCAGATAGGCGGTAAAGGCCCAGAGGGCGATCGTGGCCAGCGTCTGATTCGACCAGGAAAAATACCGCCAGACGGCGCTGTAATCCAGACCGCAGATCACGCATCCGGCGCCCAGCAGCGGCACGGTGAGCAGCAGCCTGTTCCGGATCTTCGCCTGGTCAAGCCTGAGCCAATCGGCCAGCGTCAGTCTGGCCGACCTGTAGGCGGTATCCCCGGAGGAGATCGGGCAGACGATGACCCCGATCAGCGCCAGGATGCTGCCGAATTTGCCCATCGTGGTCCGGCAAATGTTGTAGACCACCGCGCTGCAGCCCGCGCCTGCCTCAAGCAGCGCCCGGCTGTCCTCATAGCAGCTCACTCCGGCCGCCGCCCACACCAGGGCGATCACGCCCTCGGCGATCATAGCGCCGTAAAAGACCGTCCGGCCCTGCTTCTCCGAGCGGATGCAGCGGGCCATGATCGGTGACTGCGTCGCGTGAAAGCCGGAAATCGCGCCGCAGGCCACCGTGATGAACATGAAGGGCCAGACGGGCGTTCCCTCACAGTGCAGGTTCGCCAGGTTGTTCCAGACCTCGGGCATGGTGAATTTGCCGGAAAGCAGGAGAGAGCCCGACACGCCGAAGGCCATAATGATCAGGCAGATGCCGAACAGGGGATAAAGCCGCCCGATCACCTTATCGATCGGGACGAAGGTGGCGACAAAATAATAGACGATGATGATCCACAGCCAGAGGTTTTTCCCTACCGCGCCCTTCGTCAGGATGTCCAGAAGCCCGGCGGGCCCGGTCGTGAAGACGACGCCGCACATGACCAGCAGGATCACGGAAAATACCCGCATGATCAGACGTATGCCGTCCCCGAGATAGTGTCCGGCCAGCTCGGGGATCCCGGCGCCCCTGTGCCGCACGGACAGCATCCCGCAGAAGTAGTCGTGTACTCCTCCCGCGAAGATGCAGCCGAAAACGATCCAGAAATAGACGACCGGGCCGAACAGTGCCCCGCCCAGAGCGCCGAAGATCGGGCCCGTGCCGGCAATATTCAGCAGCTGGATCATAAAGACCTTCCAGGTCGGCATGGGGATATAGTCTACGCCATCATGGATCGCCACGGCGGGGGTCTGCCGCCCGTCCGGACCGAAGAGCTTTTCGGTCAGCCGGCCGTAGAGCAAATAGCCCGCGATCAGAAGAAATACCGAAATAAGAAAGCTGAACATGTCACCGTTCCCCTTTGAAAATCGATCTTGCTCAAAGCAGTTTCAAGCCTAATAATAGGATTATACCATAGAAGGCCCGCGGATGAAAGTTCAAAGCTGCGGAAAATCAGCTTCCGTCACGATCAGGGGCGCCAGGAACAGCCGTTAGGGTCAAAATTCAGCTCATTCGCCAGTGTCAAATTCCGAACCTCTCCCAGATATTCCATGCTGAGGACCGCGCAGTATGCTCCGTATCTCCACAGCTTATCCTGCTCGAAGCTTGCGGTGCAGATCCCGTTATCATATTTTGCCGCGGCGGTGACGCTCGGAAGGCTGTTATCAGGGCTTTTCAAGACTACCGTATAGCTGATGCTTTCACTCCCGATGCCGGGGACAAAGGTACAGAACAGCTTTCCTTCTCCGGCCGAAAAATTTACGCCGGAAACTTCGACAATATCAGGCAAGGCACTCTTTGAAGGCCCCTGAGCCGTTCTTTGGAGAGCTTTTCCGACTAAAACGCAGACTGCCATCAGGGAGATCATGCACAGCACCTTCCAAAAAGTCGCTGAATTTCTGTTTCTGACTGCCAGCTGTTCGTTGATCTGGGCCAGTGATTTGGCGATAGCAGCAGTATCCGGCAGTTCTTCAGCTGGAGCTTCCCCCAAAAGCTCAGCGGCAGAAACATCTAAAGCATCCGCAATTCGGCAAAGGGTATCCGCATCGGGTACGGCGATGCCTTTTTCCCATTTTGAGACCGTCTGCCTCACCACGTTGAGCTTGATGGCTAAGGCCTCCTGGGTCAAGCCTCTTTCTTTTCTGATCCGTAAAAGATTGTCGTTCAGCATAAAATGCTTACCTCCTGATCAAATATAATACCTTAATATTAACTTTCTTCCGGCAAACATCAAGCAACCCGCCGGCGCAATGCGCGCTTTAGCGTTGCCCGGGCATGAATGAGACAGCAGGCTTCGGATCATTGCTTCGTATTTGATCCATTCTTGTTATATCACAGGAAGGGAAACGACGGAAGGTGCGCGCGGTGCTTTGAACGCGGCGATGCCTAAAACCGCCTAAAATTGCCGTTGACCCCCTTGACAGGGCAGAGGAGACCTGCTATAAAAGAAATATGCAACTATGCGCAAAAGACAGCTTTAACGCAGAGTTAAGCCCTATTCGAGGTGATCTATGGACTATCAGCGCTTATTGAGCCTTACCCGCAAGGCTGTGGATGAATTCGGGATGATCCGGGCCGGTGACAGGATCGCCGTCGGCATATCCGGCGGTAAGGACAGTCTGACCCTTTTATATGCCCTGGCCGGTCTGAAGCGGTTTTATCCCGAGCCCTTCAGTCTGGAAGCCTTTACCGTAGATCTGGGTTTTCCGGAAGCTAAGGAAGGACTCGGACCGATCCGCAGTCTGTGCGAGGAACTGGAGGTCCCGTACACGGTGATCCCCACGGAAATATCCTCAGTGGTCTTTGATATCCGCAAGGAAAGCAATCCCTGCTCGCTGTGCGCCAAGCTGCGCAAGGGGGCCCTGAACAATGCTGCCGCGGCAAAGGGCTGCAATAAGGTCGCTTACGGACATCATCGCAACGATATGGTCGAGACCATGATGCTTTCCCTGATCTACGAAAGCCGTTTTTACTGTTTTTCTCCGGTGACCTATCTGGACCGCATGGGCCTTACCCTGATCAGGCCGCTCATGTACGTGGATGAGGCAGACATCATCGGTTTCCAGCGGAAATTCGCGCTGCCGGTCTTCAAGAATCCCTGTCCCGCGGACGGCAATACCCGCCGGGAATACGTAAAACGGCTCGTCAATCAGATCAATCAGGAAAATCCGGGCTGCCGGGACCGGATGTATTCGGCCATACTGTCGGCGGATATCCCCGGCTGGCCGAAGCGCCGCACGGCAGAAGAAACGGATTTAACGAATAGTTGAGAGGTGTGTCCATGGCAAACCGTCCCTATCACGAACAGATCGATATCCAGAATACCACCAAATTACGGGAGCTCATGGCGGGCCTTCCTCCCTTTCTGACGATATTTTTCAGAGGCATCGAGCCCAATACCTCCTCTCGGACCAGGATCGCCTACGCTTACGATCTCCACGTCTTTTTCACCTATCTTCAGGAGCAGCACCCGGCCTTTCAGGGCATCACCTTCGATGCGCTGGAGGTCACGGCGCTGGACCGGATCACGGCGCTGGATCTGGAGGCCTTTATGGAGTATCTGAAATACTACACCTCCGACGGCGGCGACGGCCATATCAATCATGCCCGGGGCATCATGCGGAAAATCAGCGCGATCAAGACGATGTACAATTATTTCTTCCGGAAGGAAATGATCAAGACCAATCCCGCGGCGCTGATCCTCATGCCGAAGGCGAAGGAAAAAGAGATCATCCGTCTGGATATCGATGAAGTGGCCAATCTTCTGGATCAGGTGGAAAGCGGCGAAGCGCTCAGTGAAAAACAACAGCAATTCCACGAAAAGACGAAGGTCCGGGACATGGCCCTGCTTACTCTCCTGCTGGGCACGGGGATCCGCGTCTCCGAATGCGTCGGGCTGGATATCAAGGACGTGGATTTCTCGGCCTCCGGCGTTCACGTCCACCGCAAGGGCGGCAAGGAGGCCATCGTCTATTTCAGTGACGAGGTCGCCGACGCCCTGCAGCTGTACCAGTCCGAGCGGAAAATGCTGACCGCCTGCGCGGGGCACGAGGACGCCTTCTTTCTGTCGCTGCAGATGAAGCGCATGTCGGTGCGCTCCGTGGAAAATCTGGTGAAGAAATACGCCAGAACGGTCACCACGCTGAAGAATATCACGCCGCACAAGCTGCGCAGCACCTACGGCACCAATCTGTATCAGGAAACCGGTGATATCTATCTGGTGGCCGACGTGCTGGGGCATTCGGACGTCAATACCACCAAAAAACACTATGCGGCCAACTCCGAGTATCGCCTCAGAGCCAGCCGCAATGCCGTAAAGCTAAGAGAAAATCCGAAAACAGAGGAAGACTCAGAAGGCCTCTGAGAAAACGATCAGGTGACCGCCCTGCTTCAGCTGAGCGTCCAGCGGAAGGCGGTTGATGCGGCAAAGGGTCTCCATATACGTGCGAACGTCCATCTGATCCGCTGAAGCGCTCATGCTGCAGGCGATATCCCACAGGGTATCTCCCGCCTGTACGGTATAGCTGCTGTAGATATACAGATCGTTGGTGCAGACGTCTGCCTTGGCGGGCCGTCCGCAAAGGATAAGAACGAACAGGACCGCTAAAACGGCCAATATTACGAATAAGCGGATCATTGCAGTCTGGGATAAGCGTTTCATGGAGGTCTCCTGTTCTTCTCTGTTCAGCAAACATTTGTTCGTCTGTGCCTATAATATACAGCCCGAACAGATGTTTGTCAATAGTTATTTGCAGAAAAATCGAACATTTTTTCGTCGAACACCTGTTTACTTTTCATCCGGACTGTGCTATGATAGGGTAAGTTTGAAATCCCACAGGAGGCGACCGCCGTGAGCAGAGAAGGTTTAAGCGCGAAGCAGCAGGAAATTCTGGATTATATCAAGGACGAGATCCTGAAGAAGGGCTATCCGCCCGCCGTCAGGGAGATCTGCAGCGCCGTCGGCCTCAGCTCCACCTCTTCGGTCCATGCCCACCTGGCCACCCTTGAAAAGATGGGCTATATCCGCCGCGACGCCGCCAAATCCAGGACCATCGAGATCGCCGACGATGATTTCTACGGTGTCGGCCGCAGCGAGATGACCTCCATCCCGCTGGTGGGCCGCGTGGCCGCCGGTGAGCCGATCCTGGCCCAGGAGCACATCGAGGGGTATTTTCCCTATCCGGCAAATGAGCTCCCGGCAGGCACCGGTCAGCTCTTCATGCTGGAGGTCAAGGGCGAAAGCATGATCAACGTGGGCATCATGAACGGCGACCGGATCATCGTGTCCCAGTGCTCTTCTGCCCGGAACGGCGAGATCGTGGTTGCCCTGGTGGAGGATTCCGCCACGGTCAAGCGCTTCTACAAGGAGAACGGTCACATCCGCCTGCAGCCCGAGAACGACACGATGGAGCCCATCATCGTACCGGACTGCCAGATCCTGGGGAAGGTCATCGGCCTGATCCGCCTGTACCGATAATAGAGCTCCGCGAAAGCCGGCCTGCGCCGCGTTTCCCTCAGCCTCATCAGCTTTTCCATACAAATACCGCCGAAAAGGATCCGTAAATCCTCTTCGGCGGTATTTTGCTGCGGACAGTTTTACAGGCTCACGCTGCCTCCCAGGGCCTTCATCTCCCGGGCGTTCATCCGGACGGTCTCGGTGATCTGCTCTCCGCCCAGCAGCCTTGCCAGCTCCTCGACGGATTCCTCCTCCGTCAGCACGCGCGCGCCGCTGTAGGTCTTGGCGCCGTCGGTCCATTTGCTGATCCCGATGTGAACGTCGGCCAGCGCCGCGATCTGCGGCAGATGGGTGATCAGAATGACCTGCCGGAAAGTGGATATCGCCTTCAGCTTGCGGCCCACCATCTGAGCTGTGCGCCCGCTGATCCCGGTATCGATCTCATCGAAGATCACCGTGGGGATCTCGTCCTTATCCGCCAGGATCGCCTTGATGGCCAGCATGATGCGGGACAGCTCGCCACCGGAGGCCACCCGGTTGAGGGGCTGAGGCCGTTCGCCGGGGTTCATGGAGATCAGGAAGCTGACCTCCTCCGCGCCGGTATCGCCGGGCTTGTCCAGAGGCGTCAATTGGATCTCAAAATGCACCGACAGGAAATTCAGCTCCAGCAGCGCATGGCTGATGGCCTGCTCCAGACGGGGCGCGGCCTCCTGCCGCTGCTGCGTAAGCCGGGCACAGGCCTCCTCCAGCCGCTGCTGTGCCAGGCGGAAGCTTTCCTCCGCCTCCTCCAGCTCGGCCTCGTAATTCTCCCAGTGCCGCATTTCCCGGCGCCGCTCCTCCAGATACTCGTCCAGACGCTCCAGCGGGCCGTATTTGGTCTCCAGGCGCCGCAGCTGGTCCAAACGGCTGCCCAGCTCGCGGAAACGCGCCTCGTCGAAGGCAGAGGCGCTCAGATAGTCCTCCAGCTCGCGGCACAGGCAGGACAGGATATCCTCCGCCGCCGTCAGCTCCTGCGCCAGATCTGCCAGGCCCGGATCCAGCTGCAGGGCCGTCTGCAGCTCCCGCTGCGCTCTTCCGATGCGGTCCGCGCAGCCGGCCTCGCCTTCTCCCAGACGGCCGATCACACTGCGCAGAGCCCCCTCGATACGTTCGAAATGATTCATGCGCCGGAACTCTTCTTCTTTTTCACTGAGCTCGCCGGGATACGCGCCGCTGCTTTCCAGCTCCTCGATCTCATAGCGCAGGAAATCCAGCTTGCGCAGGCGGTCCTCCTCCCGGATATTGAAGTCGGAAAGCCGCTTCTGGGCCCTCTGCGTCTCCCCGTAGGCCTCCCGCACCCGTTCCCGCAGCATCAGCGCCTGGCTGCCGCCGAAGCTGTCCAGAATGTCCCGCTGCTTGCTGCTCTTCAGCAGCGACTGGTGCTCGTGCTGCCCGTGGATATCCAGCAGCAGCTCCGTGACGGCTCTGACCTTCGCGCTGGTCACGGTCTCGTCGTTGATCTTGTGTACGCTGCGGCCCGGCAGGATCCTTCGGGAAACGACGATGCAGTCATACTCGGTGCTGACGCCCAGCTCCTCCAGCTGCTGCTTTCTGTCGTTTTCCGACACGGAAAATACCAGCTCCACGTAGGCGGAATCCGCCCCGCTCCTGATCACCTCCGGGCCGACCCGGCCGCCCAGGGCAGAGTTGACCGCGTCGATCAGGATGGATTTGCCGGCGCCGGTCTCACCCGTCAGGATGTTCAGGCCGCTCTGAAAATCGATCTCGGCTTCGTCGATCAGAGCAAAATTCTTTACATGCAGATTGATTAGCATAGTGTCTCCTCAGACTGACATTTTGCTGCGCATGGTTTCTACAAAGCTGCGTTCACTTAATTTGATCAGGCTGACAGAGGTACCCGCCTGTGCGATCTCCACTCTGTCACCGGGCAGCAGCTGGACCGGCTTTTCTCCGTCGAAATAGACGACGTATTCGTTCCTGCCGGGAATGCTGTCCCCTTTCTCTTCGATCTCCACCGACAGCTGGGACTGGGGGGACAGCACCAGACTGCGGTTGTTCATGGAATGGGAGGATACCGGCGTCAGCAGGAACAGCTGCGCGGTAGGCTCCACGATAGGGCCTCCGGCGGAAAAGCTGTAGGCGGTGGAGCCGGTGGGCGTCGCCACGATCAGCCCGTCCGCCGCGTACTCCGTCAGATAGGAGCCGTTCAGGTAGACCTTCAGATTGACGATCTTCAGGCACTCCTTCCGGCCGATCACGATCTCGTTGAGGGCGCGGTGTCTGGCCACCGAGCGGTCTCCCCGCATGATCCTTGCGTAGATCATCATGCGGTCCTCCTTGATGCAGCGGTCCGTCAGCAGGCAGTCCAGCACGTCCTCCATCTGATCCATATCACCGGCGGTCAGATAGCCCAGATGGCCGGTATTGATGCCCACGAAGGACAGGCCCAGATCGGTATAGCGCCGCACAGTACGGAGCAGGGTCCCGTCTCCGCCCAGGACCACCACGCAGTCAACGGTCTGCGGCGGCTTGGCGGCGTCCTTTTCATGGATCAGGCACTCCGCCCCCTTTTCCCGCAGATAGGCCGCGACCCGGTCCCGGTACCGGAAGCCCTCGTCCCGGTAGGGATTGCTGATGAGATAAAAGCACTTCATATCAACCCTCGCTTCCGTTCAGCGCCTCGTGGGAGCTGTGGACGAAATCCGCCAGGAAAGACGCGCCCCGGCGGCTGAGATAGCCCTGAGAGGCCGTATTTGCCTCTCCTTGCCATTCCGCGTACATCAGGAACTCAATATTACCCTCGGGGCCCTTGATCGGAGAAAAGTCCAATCCCAGCACCGTGAAGCCCTGAGCCTCGGCAAAGCCGAGCACCTTTTCGATCACCTCGGCGTGGGTGGATTCCTCCCGCACCACGCCCTTCTTGCCTACCTTGTCCCGGCCGGCCTCGAACTGAGGCTTGATGAGGCAGACAGTCTGTCCGCCGGGTCTCAGCAGCCTGGTCATCACCGGCAGCACCAGCGTCAGGGAGATAAAGGAAACGTCCACGGAAATGAAGTCCGCGGCCTCCTCCAGCTGTCCCGGCTCCACGTAGCGGATATTCGTCCGCTCCATGTTGACGACCCGGCTGTCCTGCCGGAGCTGATAGGCCAGCTGACCGTAGCCGCAGTCGATGGCATAGACCTTCCGGGCGCCGTTCTGCAGCATACAGTCGGTAAAGCCGCCGGTGGAGGCGCCGATGTCCACGCAGACCGCGTCCTGCAGCTGCAGCGGGAACACCTTCAGGGCCTTCTCCAGCTTGAGGCCGCCCCGGCTGACGTAGGCCAGCTTTTTGCCGCGGCACTCCAGCTGAACGGAGGGGTCGAAGCCGGCTCCCGGCTTATCCTCCCGCTGTCCGTTCACAAATATGTCTCCGGCCATGATCAGGGTCTTGGCCTGCTCTCTCGAAGCGGCAAAGCCCTGCCGGACCACCAAAACGTCCAAACGTTCCTTCATTTATCCACCTCTTCCGGACAAAGCCGGGCAAACAGCGTCTCCGTGTCCATGCCCAGCAGTTTTTTCAGCTGCGCAGGGCTTCCCTGAGGAACGAAGCTGTCCTCCGGCTCCCCGAACAGGACCTCCCAGGAAAGTCCCTTTGCCGCGCTGAAGGCGGCGATCGCCTCGCCGATGCCGCCGGAGCGATTGTTCTCCGAAAGCACCAGGATGCGGCGGTGGCTTCCCGCCAGCTCCGTCAGCAGCTCCTCATCCAGGGGCTTCAGGAAGCGGGCATTGACCAGCGTGCAGGGCTTTCCCGCGGCCCGGAGCCGCGTGCAAAGCTCTCTTCCGGTCTCCGTCATGCTGCCGGCGGCCCAGATCAGCGTCTCACTGCCTTTTTCAAGCAGCTCGGCCTTTCCGTATACCAGAGCGGCCCGTTCCGCCTCCTCTGTCTCCGCGGGGACGGCTCCCCGGGGATAGCGGATCGCCAGCGGTCCCGGAAAATCCACACTGAAGCGCAGCATTTCCTCCAGTTCTCTCCCGTCTCTGGGCGCCATCAGCGTCATGCCGGGGCAGGAACGCAGGAAGCTGACGTCCATCATGCCCTGATGTGTCTCGCCGTCCGCGCCCACCAGACCAGCCCGGTCCACCAGCAGCGTCACCTTGGCCTTCTGCAGGCAGATATCGTGGATCAGCTGATCGTAGGCCCGCTGCAGAAAGCTGGAATACAGACAGACGTAGGGCTTCATCCCGCCCCTGGCCAGGCCCGAAGCGAAGGAAAGCGCATGAGCCTCGGCGATCCCGACGTCCGCGAAGCGCTCCGGAAAAGCCTTCTGAAAAGCAGAAAGGCCGGTGCCGGCCGCCATGGCGGCAGTTACGGTGTACAAATGCGGTTCCTCGCTCCCCAGCCGCAGCAGCATCTCGGAGGCGACGTCCGTATAGGAGCGCTTCTTCTCCTCCAGGCATTTGCCGCTTTGGGGATCGAAGGGGCCCACGCCGTGGTACTGCTCGGGATTCTTTTCGGCATAGGGAACGCCCTTGCCCTTCTTCGTCACCACGTGGACGATCACGGCCTTGTTCACGCGGCGGGCGTCCCGGAGGCAGTCCGCGATGGCCGTCACGTTATGGCCGTCCACCGGCCCCAGATAGGTGAGGCCCAGGTCCTCGAACAGCATGTTCGGCATCACCAGCTGCTTCATGCTGTTTTTCATCCGGTCCACACCGCTGATGACCCGCTCGCCCACGTCGGGGATCTTCCCCAGGGACTTTTTCACGCTGTCCTTGAGGCGGGTATAGCGGGGCGCCGTACGCAGGGCGCGCAGGGCCTTGGACAGGCCGCCGATATTCTGGGAGATCGACATATTGTTGTCGTTCAGAACGATGATGTAATTGCTTTTCAGGCGGGAGGCGTTGTTGAGCGCCTCAAAGGCAAGGCCGCCGGTCATGGAGCCGTCGCCGATGACGGACACCACCGCATAATCCTCGCCGCTGATGTCCCGGGCCTCGGCCAGCCCCAGCCCCATGGAAATGGAGGTGGAGCTGTGTCCGGTATCGAACACGTCCGCCGGGCTCTCGGCTCTTTTGGGAAATCCGGACAGACCGCCCATTTCCCGCAGATGATCGAATTCCGCCTTCCGGCCGGTCAGGATCTTATGGGTGTAGCACTGATGACCAACGTCAAAGATCAGCCTGTCCTTCTCGGGATCAAAGACCAGATGCAGCGCCATGGTCAGCTCGACCGCGCCCAGATTGGAGGCCAGATGGCCGCCCCTCCGGCTGATTTTCCGTACCAAAAAACCGCGGATCTCCCGGGCCAGCCGCGGATAATCCTCCGGCGCGATCTTTCGGATATCATTGGTTTTACGGATGCGGTCCAGCAGCTCCCCCAAATCAGTTCTTCCTTCCTGCCAGCTGGGCGGTAAGCTGCTCCAGCTGCGCGGTATCCCGGCCCAGGCTCCGCCAAAGCGTCAGAGCCTCGTCGGTCAGCGCCTGCACCTGCCTGTGGGAGGCCTCCATGCCGTAAAGGCTCACGTAGGTGGTCTTTTCGTTCCGGGCATCGGAGCCGATGGGCTTGCCCAGCTCCTCCTCGGTGGAGGTCACGTCCAGGATATCGTCCTCGATCTGGAAGGCATAGCCTACGGCGGCACCGATCCGTTCCAGGGTCTCCAGCTCTGCCTCGGAGGCGCCTGCCAGGGCACCGCCGATCATCAGGGAGGCCTCCAGAAGCGCCCCGGTCTTCAGCCGGAAAATGAAATCCAGCTCTTCCTTATTCAGCGGCTTGCCCGCCTTATACACGTCCAGCGCCTGCCCGCCGCACATGCCGAACAGGCCGGCCTTACGGCTCAGGATCTCCAAAGCCCTGACGACCCGCTTCTGATCTTCGCAGAGGGCAAAGGCCTTCACCGCGGTCTCAAAGGCATAGGTCAGCAGGCCGTCCCCGGCCAGCACGCCGAAATCCTCGCCGTAGACCGCCCAGGTGGTGGGCTTGCCCCGGCGCAGGGTATCGTTGTCCATGCAGGGAAGGTCATCGTGGACCAGGGAATAGCTGTGGATCATCTCGAGTGCGGCCATGAAGGGCTCCACGGAGCGGTCCGTGCCGCCGAAGCAGGTAAAGGTCTCAAGCATCAGGCGGGGCCGCAGCCTTTTTCCGCCGGCCAGAAAGCTGTAATTCATGGCCTCCTCCAGACGGGAAGCCAGTCCCGCGTCCTTCGGCAGATACGCCTTCAGGCGCTCCTCCAGTACTTCCTTATCCGTCATGCCTGTCCCTCCCGGCCCTCGGCCTCCAGGATCCGGATCCTTTTCTCGATCCCGTCGATCTTCCCGTTCAGATGCTTTACGAGCGCCAGGCCCTGCTGGTATTTGCCGAAGCTGTCCTCAAGATTGTCGCCTGCGCCCTCCAGCTGGGCCAGAATGTCATCCAGGGCCTTAAAGGCCTCTTCTATACTCATGTTTTCCACCGTGTCATTCATGAACGATCTCCTTTACCTCTGTCTTCAGGACGCCGTCCTTCAGATGCAGCGTGACTGCCTTCCCGATCTCCGTCTGCCGGACGGACAGGAGGGCCTTCCCCCGGTCGTCCTCCGCGAAGGCGTAGCCGCCCGAGAGGCGCTTCAGGGGAGAATAGGCTTCGAGCTTCGCGGCATCCACCTCCAAGCGGTGGACGGCCCGGCTCAGCTTCTCCTGCATGGCCAGCCGCAGGCGTTCTCCGTCCTGGCCGAGCCGCAGCTTAGACCGGGACAGGGCCCCGTCCATCAGGCTGTCCAGCCGTACCCGCTGCTGCCTCAGCCGCAGGCGGTCGGTCTGCAGGCGGTTCAGCGGATGAAAGCGCTGGACGCGCTGCGCGTAGGCCTTGAGACGAAGCCGGAACTTTTCCTCCTCCCGGTGCAGCAGCAGCTCCAGCCGGCTCTGCGCCTGGGCGACCCGCTCATAGTAGGCTCTCAGCTCAAATACGGCCAGCTCCGCCGCGGCGGAGGGCGTCGGCGCCCGCAGGTCCGCCGCGAAATCCGTGATGGTGAAATCCGTTTCGTGACCGACCGCGGAAATGATCGGGGTCTCTGCGTCAAATACCGCCCGGGCCACCGCCTCCTCATTGAAGGCCCACAGGTCCTCGAGGGAGCCGCCGCCCCGTCCCAGGATGATGACGTCCAGGCCGTATTTGTCGAGAGTCTCGATACCGCGGATCAGAGAGGCCGGGGCGTCCTTGCCCTGCACCAGCGCCGGATACAGGACCAGCTGCACGCAGGGATTTCTCCGATGGCTGATGTTGATGATATCCTGCACCGCCGCTCCGGTGGGCGCCGTGATGACCCCGACCCGCAGCGCGTAGGGCGGGATCGGCTTCTTATAGCGGGGGTCGAACAGCCCCATCTCCGCCAGCTTTTTCTTGGTCGCCTCGAAGCTCAGGTACAGGTCGCCGATGCCGCTCTTTTCGACGCTGCTCACGTACAGCTGGTAGCTGCCGCCCTTCTCGTAGGTCGAGATGCTGCCGGAAGCCACCACCTTCAGCCCGTTACTTAGGGCCAGCCTGAGGCCTCTGGCGTAGGAGGCAAACATGACGCAGGACAGGGCGGCCTTATCATCCTTCAGCGTGAAATAGATATGCCCCGAGGGATGGTATTTGAGGTTGGAGATCTCTCCCTCCACCTGCAAATGCCGCAGCACGAAATCCTGATCGAACAGGCCCTTGATGTACTGGCTGATCTGCCCCACCGAATAGCGGGGAAGAGCGTTAAGCATGAGGCTCTTCCTGCGCGTCCTCCCGGGCCAGCTTGCCCAGGATGGCGTTGACGAAGGCGGAGGAATCGTCGCCGCCGTATTTCTTCGCCAGCTCGACGGCCTCGTTGATGGCCACCTTCAGCGGGATCTCCTCATCGTAGCGCATCTCGTAAAGCGCCAGACGGATGATGGAAAGGTCCACCCGGCTCATGCGGTTGGTCTTCCAGCCCTCCGCCACCCGGTTGATGGCCTCGTCGAGCTCCGGCAGCTTCGCCACCACGGCGTCGCAGCGTTCCTTAAACTGCTCGCGGTCCTCGGGTGCCAGCTCCTCGATCCTCTGCAGCTCCAGCTCCTCCAGCAGGTCCGAATCCTGCAGGAACAGCTCGCACTGCTCTTCCTGCTCCTGCCGGGAATAGAAGCCGGTCAGGAACAGCTGCTGAAAAACGCATTCTCTTTTCTGTGTCTGGTATTCTCTGGTTTGATTTGCCATAACTGATCTCCTAAGATAACAAAAACCGGCCCGATGCGCTCGGGCTGGTTCTAATTAAAGCATGATATCGGCAATATGGATATTGACCCGCTCCACCGTATAGCCGATCATGTTGGCTACGGTGCAGATGATCTTTTTGCGCAGCTTCTCGGTAAATTCCGGCAGGGCCGTACCAAAGGAAACGACCACGCTGAGAGAAACGGTCATCTTGTCCTGATCGAACTCCAGGTTCATGGCCTTTCCCATCGCCTTGAGACTGCTGCTGGTCAGACCGTCGCCGGAGCTGCTGTCTGCCAGGGCGCAAAAGCCCTCGACCTCCGCTGCCGAGGTGCCGATAGCGGTGATGAAGGCCTGATCGCTGACAAACACCTGCGCGCCGGGATCGGCCGACAAAAGATGCAGGGACTTCTGAGATTCATTTTCCATAGTACAAACTCCTTAAGCTCTTTGGCCGCCCTCGGTGGCCAGCGCCGTGACGGAAGCCAGGGCCTTTTTCACCGGCGGTAAAGATACGATGATCAGGGTGATGAGCAGCTCCGTGCCGATATATCCGCCGTTATAGAGGAAGGAATACCACCAGACGTTCATCGCCTCCGGAGCATAGCTGGCGAAAAACAGGGCTCCGCTGAGAATGGCGAAGCAGCAGCGGCCCGCGATACCGAGCACCGAGCCCCAGAAGATCCCGTTCCGCTTCAGGCAGAAGCAGCCCGAGAGCCCCAGTGCGCCGAAGGCCAGCGGATAGTCCACCAGCAGCTGCGGCAGGCTGTAGATCATGGGGTCCAGCAGCAGCTGCAGGATCCCGTGGGAAAATCCGGTGAGGATGCCTGCCGCCGGTCCGTACCAGTAGCCGATCAGCACCAGGAACAGCATGCTGCAGGGGGTCACCGAGCCGCCCATGGGCATCCGGAACAGCCTCAGCTCCGACAGGACCAGGGACAGCGCCATGGCCGAAGCGGAAAAGACCAGCTGCCTGGTCAGCTTCCTGCCGGAAAGCTGACGTCCGATCAGGAACAGCCCGCCCAGCAGGAACACCAGGCAAAGCCCGATCAGGGCAGTGTAGCCGAGGGCCGTGGGCGTATAGACCACCTCACCCCAGGAATTCACGGTTTCGGTAAAATACAGCTCAAATTTCATGTCTCCACCTTTCTTTAAGGGGGAGCAAGGCAAAAGCCTGCTTCCTTACGCCGGCATTATCCGGATCAAGTTTCGGGGTATGTTCTCAGCCGAGCGGCACCCCCAGCGTGGCATATTGTATCACGGAAGGCGAAAAATGGCAAGAAAAAAGTGCGGGAAAGCGCTTGCGAAAGCCCGCCCGCTTTGTTATAATGGAACTGAATTCGAGAGGACCGTTTCCGGATCCCGTCTGATTTCTTTCTTTTTCCCCGATTATTCACAACTGAAGAAAGGCTTTCCCATGTCTTACAGCATGATGCTCAAAACCGCCCGAAGAAGGTCCGGCCATACGCTGCGCGAGGTCGCCGCTGCGCTCGGGCTTACCCCCTCCACCGTCTACCGCTATGAGGAGGGACTGATCCTCCGCATTCCCCCGGAGACCCTGCGGAGCCTCTGCGCCTTTTACGGGATCTCGCCCCGGGAGGAGGCAGAAGGCTTCCGTCTGGAGCAGGAAAAGGACAGACTCTCCCGATACAGCGAAAGCCGGCTGAACGTATCAGCCGACTTTCTGTACCGACAGTATATGCAGCTCGATCAGCGGGGCAGAAAAAACGTGCTGAACCTGCTGCAGTATGAGCTTTCCCTGCAGGGAAAGGAGTCCTCTACCGGGCTTCCAGGAAGGTCCTGATCAGCGCGACGGCTCCCTCGATCCCGGTCTTGCTGGTATTGATGCAAAGGTCGTAGTTCTTCTTGTCGCCCCAGACCTTGCCGGTATAGTGCTGATAGTACCGGGCTCTCTTCTTGTCCGTACTGGTCACGTGCTTCTTCAGCGCGTCCCCTTCCATGCCCAGCTTCATCGCGGCCTTCCGCTGGATGCGGTCCTCCAGCTCGCCGTACAGGAAGACCCGGACCAGGTCGGGATTGTTCTCCAGCACGTAGTCGGCGCAGCGGCCGACGATGACGCAGGGGCCCTCCTTGGCCAGATTGCGGATGATCTCCGCCTGACGGAAGAAGATCTTATCCGACATGGGCTGCTGATAAACGGAATAGCTGGAACGGGTGGCCAGGAAGGGCGCGATGTGCAGATCCACCTTCTCATCCATTTCGTCCAGATACTCCTGGGCAAATTCACCGTCCTCAGCGACCATGGACACCAGCAGCTTATCGTAGAACGGAATAGAAAGAGCTTCCGCCAGCTTCAGGCCGATCTCATGACCGCCGCTTCCGAATTCCCGACCGATTGTGATGATTGCAGACATGGTATGTACCTCCGTTATCAAGAATTAGCACAGACAAACCTTATCTTTTGAAGGTATTGTACCGTAAAATCCCGCAAATTGCAAGATGTTTTCGCACAGTCCGGAAATATTTCTTTCATTATCTGCCCTGCTCTCCTGCCCGCGGTGCCCTCAGCCCGCCTCGGGAGGGGCATTTTTCACCGGGAGTCTTGCCAAATCCCGCGAAGCATGGTATATAAATATTGTCCGGTGTGTCGTTTCCGGTATTTTTGATCCTACATCTTGACTTTAGGGATTCCTATATTTTCAGGCAGCTGTCAGGCCTCCTCCGAGTGGAAGGCAAAAACCTGAGTGCGGTTACCCACCTGGCTGTTTTGCTGGGCGTCAAAAAACGGAGGCGGCATATCCGGACTTTTTATGTCCGCATCTGCCGCCTCCGTAAGTATGGCCGCGTCAGGGCGCCAGCAGCTCCTTCAGCTGCTCCGCCAGATCCTTGCCCAGCAGGACGTGGCCGTCCTTGGTGGGATGCACCGAATCCTGGATCATGATCGGGCTCCGCTGAGCATTGTAGCTCTTCATAAACGTAAAGCCGAGGGCCGCGGCATGCTGCTCGATCATATCGCAGCAGGCCTGATAGCTTAGGTTGTTTTTATTGAGCTTCAGGCGCATCATCTGATCGGATTCGTTCTTCAGATATCTTCTGACGGCCGGTGAGATCACGAAGACCTGCGCCTTCGGGTAGCGGTCCTTAATCTCCTGCAGGAATTTGCCGGCCTCGGCGTCGATATCGTCTCCGGCGTTGAAGTCGTTGTAGCCGTAGTCCACCAGAATGATCTCCGGCTCGAAATCAAAGCTGTCCCGGGGATATTTCTTAAAGGTATAGCTGCTGCAGGCCTGGTTCAGCAGATCCCAGCCGAATTCCCGGGCCATGACGGCGATATAGCCCTCGGAGACCTGCTCGGTAAAGGCGCCCTGGGTCACGGAATCCCCGTGGACCAGGACCTTGACGCCCTGCGGCGCCGCCTCGAATTCCGCGTCGGTCTCGATCTCGGCAATGGCGAAGGAGGCATAAGTGGGGAACCAGAGCGTAAAGCGGCCCGGCTTCGTCATCTGATAATCCAGCACGTCCTCCACCGTCGAGGTGTATTTTGCCTTGGGCACGGTCAAGTTTTTGGTCTTCACTCCGTTTTCGTAAACGTCAAAGGACTGGCTCTGGCTGGAAACGCCGGTGCCGAAGCGGTATTTGATCTTGATATGCTCAAAGCCGCCGACGATGTCCAGGCGGATGCCGGCTCCCGTATTGGCGACGAAGGTCTTGCCGCCCGCCAGGAGCTGCTGCCGCTGCTTTTCGGTAAAGCGGTAGAAGGTGACGTAGTTACTATTGTCCTTCGCCGTGGTCAGATAACCGAACACGTAGGGCAGGAGCTCTGAGCCGCTCAGCTTGACCTGCCGTTTGGCATATTCCTTCGTGGGCGCTTCCGTCGTAGGTTCCGCGGTGGTCGCCTCCGTCGCCGCCTCGGTGGTCGTCTCCGCCTCCGTGGAAAGGGCAGGTGCCTCCGTGGGGGCGGCCGTACTGCTGCCCGTGTTTTCACCGCAGGCGGTCAGCAGCATCAGCAGCGCCAGCAGCAAAGCCAATCCGGTATTTCGCTTCATTTTCTTTTCCCCTTTAAAATAATGTTTTTCCATCCGCTCGCCTCGGCCGCACCGTCAAATGCCGCCGGAAGGCCTATTCCGCAGGCCCGCAGGCGTTTTCCGGCCTCAGGGACCGATCAGGGCCTTCAGCTGCTCCGCGATATCCTGACCCAGGAGCGCGTGTCCTTCAGTATTGGGGTGGATCCCGTCGGACTGGAAAAGCCCCGGATCACGCTTCAGACTGTATTCTTTCAGGAAGGGATAGCCCAGAGCCGCAGCCTGCTGCTCCATCGCCTCGCAGCAGGACCAGTAGCTGACACCGGCAGAATTCAGCCGGGCCATCATGGTCACTTCCTTTTCGCCCTTGACGAAGCGCTTGACGGCGGGAGAAATAACGATGACCTTAGCCTGCGGATACTGATCCTTCAGCTCCTGCAGGAATTTGGCGCATTCCGCCTGGACGTCGTCGCCCTGGGAGAAATCGTTATAGCCGTAGTCCACCAGGATGTATTCCGGGTCGTATTCGAAGGTGCCGCGGGGATATCTTTTGAAGGTATAGCCGCTGCAGGCCTGATTCAGGATGTCCCAGTTCAGGGTCCTGGCCACCGTGTTGATAAAGCTCTCCGACACGTTCTCCGTGAAGGCGCCCTGCGTCACGGAATCTCCGTGGACCAGGACCTTCGCGCCCTGGGGAGCCGGCTCAAAGGGACCGTCCGCCTCGATCTCGGCGATGCCCATAACGGAATAGCTGGGGAACCAGATCGTAAAGCGGCCCGGCTCCGTCATCTGATAGGTCAGCAGACCGTCCTCGTATTTTTTGTAGTCCTTTCCCCGGACGGACTCGGTCCGCTTGCCGTTTTCACAGACGTCAAAGGACTGGGGCTGCAGCTCCACCGCGGGGGCAAGGCGGTATTTGACCGTAATGTTTTTGAAATTTCCGACGATGTCCAGCCGGATGCCCGAGCAGGAATTCGCCACGAAGGATTTGGAATCCGACAGGAGCTTCACCCGCTGAGCCGCCGTGAAGCGGTAGGGCAGAACGTAGCCGGCAGAGTCCTTTTCGTAGGACAGATAGCCGAACAGGTAGGGCAGGAGGTCCGTCCCGCTGACCTTGACCGTATGCGCGGCCTCTTCGGTGCTGCCTGCGGTCTCCGCCGCGGTTTCTTCGTCGGAGGATGCCGCCTCCGCGGTGGTCTCCGGAAGGGAGGCATCCTCACTCTCCACAGGCTTCCCGCCGCAGGCGCAAAGGACGGCGGCCAGCAGCAGGCTCAGAAATATGACCGGGGTTTTCTTCATTGCGTTTTTCCTCATTTCTATTTCTTTCTGTCAGCAGGACAGCTGTCTGATACGGATCTCGGGAGCATCCTTCTCCCGCCTCCGGTAAAAGCCCTCCAGCATCGTCAGGGCGTTTTCCCGGGGCAGAAGGAGCCCCGTATGATGACTGACCAGCAGCCAGGGCGCCTTCAGCTGCTTTAACGTATCGATCTCCGCCTTCAGCAGAGTTACGTTATAGCAGACGAAGCCCTCTCGGGCCCTGCCGTAGAGGGCGTCTCCCACGAAAGCGTAGGTCTCATCCACCTCAAGGCCCAGGCAGCCCTTGCAGTGGCTGGAGGGCAGCGGGAAAATGCGCAGCCCGCCGCGGGACAGCTCCTGTCGCACGGCCTCTCCCGCTCCGGTATGCCGCAGGGTCTCGTCAGAGCCGAAGACCTCCGCGGTCTTCAGCCTCGGCAGGTTTTCCGTATGGTCCCGGTGGAAGTGGGACAGCACCACGTGAGTATTTCCCGGCAGGCCCTCGAGCGCCCTCGGTTCGGCGCCCACGTCAAACAGCCAGGTCTCTTCTCCCTCCCGGATGATGCCGATGTCTGCCGAAAGCGGCTCTGAGGAGGCCGGGATATAGCTGATCTTCTCATTGATTTTGAGGATATCCACCGATCGCGCTCCTTTCCGGCCTTCCGTCTCCGCGGGCGGATGCTTTCCGCGGCCGCAGCTTTTCCTTTTATCCTCCGAGCGAGGCCCGAAGTCCCGCCGCATCCCGCGGCGTCTGCGCTTTGCTCCGCGCAGCTTATTCTTCAGCAAAAAGCGGCTCCGTGAGCTTGCCCCGGGACCGCTTTCGCTGTTTTGTCGCTATGTCCGCGGCCGCGGGGCCGTATTATTAGGTCACGACCTCCTCTGCGGGAGCCGCGGCATCCTCCAGAGAGACGAGCCGCAGCATCGGGGTCTCTTCCCCTCTGCCCTTCCTGCTGTCCAGCGTGAACTGGACCGTCACCGTGTGCCAGCTCTTGTTTTCAAAGCGGAAGGCACTGTCGGCCTTGCAGGGAAAGCCGTAAAATTTTACATCTGCCGGACAGCAGGCCATCACCAGCCGTCCGGGAACGAACATGTTCTTGGGCATGCCGAAGGGTCTGAACAGCTGCGCGAGGAAGCTGATCTTCTTGCCCTTATAGCGCTCCGGATTTTCCGAGGCATCCGCGTACCAGGTCCCGTAGTCGCACTCCTCCAGGCGGATCACCTCCGCGTTCAGATCGTAGGGGAGATCATCCTCGCCAAACTCGATGATATTGCCGTCCAGGCCCTCAAAGATCAGCTGGGCCTGGGGATTCTGCAGCTTCAGCGCCTTGCGGAAGGTCACCCGGTTCAGGTCCTTCGGGCAGCGGTTGATCACCACCAGATCGGACTCGGTGAGCAGGTTCATGAAGATGTTCCGCATATTGGCCATCATCAGCTCCAGCTCGGAGCCGTTTACCGTGGAGTAGATCCCGGCCAGCCCCCAGCTGGCGGGAAAATCCTTCTGCAGAAATTCCTGCAGGTTCCACATCCCGTTGAACTCAATGATGACCTGCGCGGGCTTGTGGAAGCTCATGACCTTCTCGCAGTATTCGCGGGTGAAGGCCTCCGGCTCCTCCAGAAGCTCCAGCGCGATCTGACGCTCCTTCATGTAGCGGGGATCCAGCTCGAATTCCCCCTCCTCGCACAGGATCAGCAGGGTCTTGCCGGGCTCAAGCCAGTCCTGCTCCATCAGCGTGTCTTTGATAAAAGTGGTCTTGCCGCTTTCCAGCAGGCCGGTGACCAGATATACGGGGATCTGTTCCGCCATGGTCTACCTCCGTTACAGTCCGAACAGCTCGGCGAGCCTGTCCTCCGCCAGCTGGCAGCCGATCACGCAGATGCGGCCGGTATAATCCGCCGCGCAGTCTCTGACCTCGCTTTCCTCGGGCACCAGGTCGAACTGCTTCCAGCTGCCGTCGGTGAGAGGGATGATGCCCTTGGCCCGAAGGATGGTGCCGTAGCCCTCATCCTCCGCCAGGGTCTTAAGTATCCCGGCAAATTCCTCCGGGCTGAACTTCTTGGCCGTCTCTCTGCCCCAGCTGGTGAAGACCTCATCCGCGTGGTGGTGATGATGGTGATGGTGGTGCCCGTGCTCCTCTTCGTCCTCATCGTGGTGATGGTGGCAGCAGCATTCCTCTTCCTCTTCCTCGATCAGGCTCTCCACGTCGCTGTGCTCCAGGGCGTGGCGGATCGCTTCGGCGGCCAGCTCGCTCCAGGGGGTCGTGATCAGAGGCGCCGCCGCGTTCAGCTCCCGCAGCAGTGCCACGGTCTCCTGCAGCTTTTCCTCGTTCACGTCCTGGGTACGGGACAGCACGATGGTGGAGGCGTGCTCCACCTGATTCTTGAAGAATTCGCCGAAGTTCTTCAGGTAAAGCTTGGCCTTCTTGGCGTCGACCACCGCGATCTTCTCGGTGATGACCAGCTCGGGCTCCACCGCCCTGACCTTTTCCACCGCCGTCACGATATCGGACAGCTTGCCCACGCCGGAGGGCTCGATGATGATGCGCACCGGATGATACTGCTCGATCACCTGCTGCAGGGACTTGGTGAAGTCGCCCACCAGCGTGCAGCAGATGCAGCCGGAATTCATTTCGGTGATCTGCACGCCGGAGTCCTTGAGGAAGCTCCCGTCGATACCGATCTCACCGTACTCGTTCTCGATCAGAACGATCTGTTCGCCGGCAAATACCTCCGCCAGCAGCTTGCGGATCAGGGTGGTCTTGCCGGCCCCTAAGAATCCGGAAATAATACTAACCTTTGTCATATGATACCTCCTGAAAACGCATTCCGCGCTTTAAGCCGTGAACGGGGGCCGCAGCCCCCGTTTCTCGGTGATTATTTGGCAACGATATTGATGATCCTGCCGGGAACGTAGATCTCCTTGATGACCGTGAGACCGGCCAGTCTGTCGGCCAGCAGCTCCTTCGCGGCGGAAATGGCGGCGTCCTTGTCCACGTCCTTGGGCAGCGTCACCGTACCGCGCATCTTGCCGGAAAGCTGCACCGCGATCTCCACGGTCTGCTCCACGGTCTTGGCCTCGTCATAGCCCGGCCAGCTCTGCCTGTAGAGTCTTCCGGCATAGCCGCAGCTCTCCCACAGCTCCTCCGTCATGTGAGGGGCCACCGGGTTGAGCAGGGCCAGCAGGGTGCCGAATTCACCGCGGGTCACGGAGCCGGCCCGGTAGAAATCGTTGACCAGGGCCATCATGGCGGCAATGGCGGTGTTGAACTTCATCGCTTCAAAGTCGGTGCTGACCTTCTTGATTGTCTGATGCATCCGGGTCTCCAGCGCCTTGCTGTAGCCCTCCTGATCATTCAGCATATCCGCCAGCTTCCAGACACGGTCCAGGAACTTCCGGCAGCCCTTCACCCCTTCAGTGGACCAGGAGGCCGCCAGATCGAAGGCGCCGATGAACATTTCATAGCAGCGCAGGGTGTCCGCGCCGAACTCGGACACGATATCGTCCGGATTCACCACGTTGCCTCTGGACTTGGACATCTTCTCGCCGTTTTCGCCCAGGATCATGCCGTGGCTGGTACGCTTCTGATAGGGCTCCTTGGTCGGAACGATGCCCTGATCGTAGAGGAAGCGGTGCCAGAAACGGGAATACAGCAAATGCAGCGTGGTATGCTCCATGCCGCCGTTGTACCAGTCGACGGGGAGCCAGTATTTGAGGGCCTCGGGGGAAGCCAGGGCCTTATCGTTGGTGGGATCGGTATATCTCAGGAAATACCAGGAGGAGCCGGCCCACTGAGGCATGGTGTCGGTCTCCCGCTTGGCAGGACCGCCGCAGCAGGGGCAGGTGGTATTCACCCAGTCGGTCATGGCCGCCAGGGGCGATTCGCCGTTATCGGTGGGCATATAGCTTTCCACCTCGGGCAGCATCAGCGGCAGCTCCTCCTCGGGCAGCGGCACGTAGCCGCATTTGTCACACTTCACAATGGGGATGGGCTCGCCCCAGTAGCGCTGGCGGGAGAAGACCCAGTCTCTCAGCTTGAAGTTGGTCTTGGCGTGGCCGATGCCCTTCTCCTGCAGGAAGGCGATGATGGCCTTCTTGGCCTCCGCCACCTCCAGACCGTCCAGGAAGCCGGAATTCACCAGCTTGCCGGTCTGGACGTCGGTAAAGGCAGCCTCCTGGACGCTGCCGCCGGCCACCACCTCAATGATGGGCAGGCCGAATTTCTTGGCGAAATCCCAGTCTCTTTCGTCGTGGGCGGGCACGGCCATGATGGCGCCGGTGCCGTAGCTCATCAGCACGTAATCGGAGGTCCAGATCGGGATCTCCTTCCCGTTCACCGGGTTGATGGCCCTCAGGCCCTTCAGCTCCACGCCGGTCTTGTCCTTAGCCAGCTCGGAGCGCTCGAAATCGGACTTCTTGGCGGCCGCGGCCTGATAAGCCCGGACCCCGTCGATGTTTGCGATCCGCTCGGCGTACTTCGCCAGATAAGGATGCTCGGGAGAAACGACCATGTAGGTGGCCCCGAACAGGGTATCCGGTCTGGTGGTATAGACGCGCAGGGCGTCCTCGGTCCCGGCCAGGCGGAAGTCCACCTCGGCGCCGGTGGATTTGCCGATCCAGTTCTTCTGGGAGACCTTGACCTTTTCGATAAAGTCAACGCTGTCCAGGCCCTCGATCAGCTTGTCGGCATATTCGGTGATCTTCAGCATCCACTGGGTCTGCATCTTCTGGATGACCTCGCCGCCGCAGCGCTCGCAGACGCCGCCGACCACCTCCTCGTTCGCCAGACCGACCTTGCAGCAGGTGCACCAGTTGATGGGCATCTCCTTCTTGTAGGCCAGACCTGCCTTGAACAGCTTCAGGAAGATCCACTGGGTCCAGTGATAATAGTTCGGATCCGTGGTGTTGATCTCCCGGTTCCAGTCGAAGGAATAGCCCAGATCGTGCAGCTGCTTCTTGAAGCGGGCCACGTTGTTCTGCGTAACGATGGCGGGATGGATGTGGTTCTTGATGGCGTAGTTCTCCGTAGGCAGGCCGAAGGCGTCCCAGCCCATGGGGTACAGCACGTTATAGCCCTCCATGCGGTGCTTTCTGGCCACGATGTCCAGGGCGGTATAGGGACGGGGATGTCCCACGTGCAGGCCCTGTCCGGAGGGATAAGGGAATTCCACCAGCGGGTAGAATTTCGGCTTCGTATAGTCAGTGGAGGCGGCAAATGCCTGTTCTTCATCCCAGATGCTCTGCCATTTCGGTTCAATGGCCTTGGGCTCATATGCCTTCATCATAAATAACCTCTTTCCCCTCCGCCGGGCGGAGGAACAAACTAAAAACTTATTTATTATAGCCAATTTGGGGCACTTTTGTCAAGAGACAGGCCGGGGGGCGGACGCTTATCCTCAGATTTTCAGCCGGAAGCCTTCAGGCGCCGGCCGAAGCCTTCCCGGGAAGCCGGTCACTGTTCCTTTTCGTTTCTTTCCCGGATGATGATCTTGATGCTGGTGCCCTTGAAGCCGAAGGTCTCCCGGATCTGGTTCTCGATGTAGCGCTGGTAGGAGAAATGCATCAGCTTCTTGTCGTTGACGAAGATCACGAAGGTGGGCGGCCCCACGGCCACCTGGGTCATGTAATACAGCCGCAGCCGTTTGCCCTTGTCGGAGGGCGGCTCGTGCATGGCCACCGCCTGCGCCATGATCTCGTTCAGCACGCCGGTGGAAATGCGCAGCGTGCAGTTCTCCAGGATCTCGTCCACCTTGGAGAAAATGTTCCCCAGGCGCTGGCCGCTGGCCGCGGAAACGAACAGGATCTCGGCGTAATCCAGGAAAGAAAGCACCTCCCGGATCTTCTTCACCTGCTCCTTCATGGTGCTGTTGTCCTTCTCCACCAGGTCCCACTTGTTCACCAGGATCAGCACGCCCTTGTTGCGCTCGTGCGCGATGCCGGCGATCTTGGCGTCCTGCTCGGTGACGCCCTCGGTGGCGTCGATCACCAGGATCACCACCTGAGACCGCTCGATGGCGGCGACGGCCCGGACGATGCTGTAATGCTCGATATTTTCCTTGATCTTGTTCTTCCGCCGCAGTCCGGCGGTATCGATCAGCACGTACTCCTTCTTGTTGCAGCGGACCACGGTGTCGATGGCGTCCCGGGTGGTGCCCGCGATATCGGACACGATCACCCGCTGCGCGCCGGCCATCCGGTTCACCAGGGAGCTCTTGCCCACGTTGGGCTTGCCGACGATGGCGATCTTCGGCCGCTCATCCGCCGTTTCCTCCTTGGCCGTATCCGGGAAATGCGCCGTCACCGCGTCCAGCAGATCGCCCAGGCCCAGCTTTTCCGAGGCGGAAATGGCAATGGGCTCGCCGATGCCCAGATTATAGAATTCGTAGACGTCGTTGCCGAATTTGGCGAAGTTGTCCACCTTATTGACGCAGAGGATCACCGGCTTTTTGGAACGGCGCAGCATGTCCGCCACCTTGGCGTCGGAATCCACCAGGCCGTCCTTCACGTCGGTGAGGAAAATGATGACGTCGGCGGTGTCCATGGCGACCTCCGCCTGCTCCCGCATCTGCTTCAGGATCACGTCGGAGCTGTCCGGCTCGATGCCGCCGGTATCGATCAGGGTGAAGGCATAGTTCAGCCAGACACAGTCGGCGTAGATCCGGTCTCTTGTCACGCCGGGGGTATCGTCCACGATGGAGATCCGGTCTCCGGCAAGAGTATTGAACAGGGTGGATTTGCCCACGTTGGGGCGGCCCACGATAGCCACAATGGGTTTACTCATATTTACTCCTTATCTTCCGTCAGTTCGTAGGGACGGAAGCGCTCCGTCTCCGCCTCACCTTCCTCCGCGCCGGAAAGCGCCCGGATGAAGGCGGCGCCGCTGCCATCCAGCGGGATCACCGGAACACCAAGTATTGACTGTACCTCAGAAAGGGTCACGTCGTCAAGAAAAACCTCTTCGCCGGAGCGCAGCATCGCGGAGGGAATATAGACCGCCTCGCCCAGAGGCTGCTCCTTCAGCTGGGAAATGAGGTCCTGACCGGTGATCAGCCCCGCCACGGTGATGGATTCGCCGAAGAAATGGTTGGTCAGCGGGCGGATGCGCACGTCAAGGCCGGGGCAGCGCTCCTCCAGAGCCCGGGCCGCCTTCTCCAGCTCGGCTGCGGCCAGCCTGCCGGTGGCCACCGTGACCGACCGCTCTCGGGCGGGCTGAGGCGCAAGCGCCTTAAGGGCCTCCGCCGCCTCTTCCCGGAACAGTCTAAGCATCCCCACGCCGTTTTCCAGCTGCAGGTAGCCGTCGTAGCGGTCCTCCTCCGGCAGCTCACGTCCCGCCAGCAGATAGAATTCGTCGCTGGCGTGGCAGAAATGCAGCTCGTGCTGCGGGTACAGCCTCCGCTGCCAGGCCTCGATGCGGTCGACGGTATCCGCCGCCTCCTCCGGCGTGAAGCTCCGCAGCGGCGCCAGGCCCTCCCGGAAGCGGGTCAGCCCCACCGGGACCACGGAGACGCTTTCCATGCAGGGCAGATACCGGCTCAGGGCCTCCAGTGTGCGGTCCAGCTCCTCCCGGTCGTTGATGCCGGGGCAGAGCACGATCTGGCCGTTCATGGTGATGCCGGCCTCGAACAGCCTGTCCAGCTTCTTCAGGGCCTCCCCGGCAAAGCGGTTGTTCAGCATCCGGCAGCGCAGCGCCGGGTCCATGGTATGCACGGAGATATTGATCGGCTCCAGGCGGTAGCGGATGATCCGCTCGATGTCGTGGTCATCCAGATTGGTCAGGGTCACGTAATTTCCCTGCAGGAAGCTCAGTCTGGCGTCGTCGTCCTTAAAATACAGCGTCGGCCGCATGCCCTTCGGCATCTGATCGATAAAGCAGAAAATGCATTTGTTGCGGCAGGAGCGGTAATCGTCCATCAGGCCGTTTTCGAATTCCAGCCCCAGGTCCTCGTCCTCGTCCTTGTCGATATCGTAAAGGATCTCTTCTCCCTCGGTCTCCACCAGCAGCTCCACGTGCTCGTCCCGGCAGAGGAATTCATAATCGAAGATGTCCTCGACCGGCTGGCCGCCGACCTCCAGCAGCAGGCTGCCCGGAGCGATCTCCAGCTCTTCTCCTATGGAACCGGGCAAGACCCGGATAATCCTGTGCTTTTTCATAAAAGCCCCCTGTTCATCTTTATTCTGATATTTTATCATATCTTGGTTGCCAATTCCAGCTATAAGTGATAAACTTTATCCAGAAATGCAAGGAGGTTCCGTCATGGATCTGGAAGTGCAACTCTTTAAAAACCGAACCCCTATCGGTCCCCTGAAGATCATCGGCATGGAAAACTGCCGGGAGCTGGCCGAAATGAGCAATCAGCGCATCGTCAGGCTGCGTCAGGATATGCTCGCACAGGACCCTTCCTTCAGCGGGCGGGAATATGATAAGGAAAACTATCTGATCAAGGCGCAGTGCCCCCGGTTCGGCTCCGGTGAAGGCAAGGGCGTCATCAACGAGACCGTCAGAGGCAGCGACCTGTACATCATCAGCGATGTGACCAACAGCAGTCTCACCTTCTCCATCAACGGCCGGGTGCATTATATGTCTCCGGACGATCATTTCGCCGACCTCAAGCGTATCGTCTCCGCGGCCATGACCTCTGCCTCCAGAGTCAGCGTGATCATGCCCTTCCTGTATGAGAGCCGTCAGCACAAGCGTGAGTTCAGAGAATCCCTGGACTGCTCGGTGGCGCTGAAGGAGCTCTGCGCCATGGGCGTCTCCAACATCATCACCTTCGATGCCCACGATGCCCGGGTACAGAATTCCATCCCGCTGCACGACTTCGATAACTATACGCCCATTTACCAGCTGCTCAAGGCACTGGAAAGCAAATTCGGCAGCTTCGAGCTGAAAAAGGACGAGGTCGTGGTGATCACGCCCGACGAGGGAGCCATGGAACGGGCGATCTTCCTGGCCAATAACGTCGGCGTCGGTCTGGGCATGTTCTACCGCAGACGGGACTATACCCGCTATGAGGGCAAGGAGCATCCGGTGGTGACCTGCGAATACCTGGGACCGGACGTGGAAGGCAAGACCGTGATCGTTCTGGACGATATCATCTCCACCGGCACCCGCATGCTGGAGGCCGCCTCGGAGCTGAAAAAGATGAAGGCCAAGCGGGTGATCATGATGTGCAGCTTCCCTCTGTTCACCAACGGCCTCGAGCCCTTCGACAAGGCTTATAAGGAGGGCTGGTTCGATTATATCTGCTCCACGAACCTGGTCTACCGCCGTCCCGAGCTGAAGGAACGCCCCTGGTACCTGGAGGCCGACCTGTCGACCTACATGGCGAAGATCATCAATACCATGAACCATAACGTGGCTGTCACCTCCGTCATCACCCCGACGGAAAAGCTGCAGGAATTCGTAAAACGTCATCAATCCTGAAACGAAAGGAAACACGCTCCATGAAGAAAGCATTATCCCTGTTATTGGCCCTTATCCTGGTCCTGTCGCTGACAGCCTGCGCCGGAAACACGAATAGTACCACTGCTCCGGAGACCACGGCTCCCGCGGAGGATACGACCGCCGCGGAATCCACCGAGGCCCCCACGGAGGCTCCTACGGAGACTCTTCCGGAAACGGAGGCGATAAGCGAGCTGGAACGGATCACCGCCGAATACGAAAAGGTGAGATGGAAATACGTCAAGGACAAATACGAGGATCAGGTGGTCGCCTACGAGGCCCAGGGCATCAGCAAGGGCGGCATCGTCTTCTTCGGCTCCTCCGGCTTCACCCGCTGGAGCACGAAATACGGCAACACCCCTCTGGAGGACGCGCTCCCTGCCGCGGACGGCACCAAGATCTGCATCAACCACGGTCTGGGCGGCAGCACGGTCCATCAGCTCTGCTACTACTATGAGCGCATGGTGCTGGCCTATCAGCCCAAGGCTCTGGTCATTTCCAGCTACCTCAACGACTTCGGCAAGGGCTATACCCAGCGAAATATCATGACCTGTCTGGAATACCTCTGTGAAAGAGCGCGGACCGATATGCCCGGCATCCGCTTCTACATCACCGACTTCCGCCCCACCGCCAAGGATAAGACGGAGGGCGCCATCCAGTCCTATCTGGTCCTGAACAAACTGATCAGCGAATACTGCGCCGCCCATGACGACTGCATCTTCGTGGAGCTGTCCAAGGAGCCCTTCTACTATAACGATCCGAAGGACTGCGGCACCTACAAGAACATCAACACCTCCAAGTATATCGACGATCTGGTCCATTATACTCCCGAGGGCTACAGGGAATTCGCCGAGATCTGGAAGAGAGTCCTGGCGGACGAGCTGGCGGACAGCACGGGCTTCGTTCCCGCGAAATAAGCGCAGGACCGCGCCGTTTGCGGAAGCCCGCGGGCGGCAGGAGGCGGACCGCTTACAGCTCAAAGGCGGCGGGGATATGATCGATATTCCCTTCCCCGTCAATGGCGACCACGTCAAATCGGCAGAAGCTTTCACTTCTGCCCGTCTTCAGCAGGTAATAGGCTGCAACACGGCCTATCACCTGCTGTTTTCTTTTATCCACGTGCTCTTCTCCCACGCCGCAGGCATTCGTGCTGCGGTATTTCACCTCCGCGAAGACCAGGGTATCCCCGTCCTCCAGGATCAGGTCGATCTCGCCGATCCGGCAGCGGAAGTTCATTTCCCGCAGCTGAAAGCCTTTGCGGGACAGGTACGCAGCCGCTACCTGCTCGTAGCGGCTGCCCAACGTGCGCTTATTCATTTTTCTGCTTTCCCGGGGGTCAAATGAAATGAGTGATGAAGGTCCTTCTGTGTAAAGGACAGGGGCCGTAGGCTTTGAGGGCCGCGATATGCGCCGCCGTTCCGTACCCCTTATGCACGGCAAAGCCGTATTCCGGATAGGTCTGATCCAGCTCCCGCATCAGCCGGTCTCTGGTCACCTTGGCGATGATGCTGGCGGCGCCGATGGACAGGCTCTTGGCGTCGCCCTTGACGATGGGGACCTGAGGCAGCTCCAGACCGGGGATCCGCACCGCGTCGTTCAGCAGCAGACCGGGCTTCAGGGAAAGTCCGTTCACTGCCTGGCGCATGGCCTCATAGGTGGCCTGGAGGATATTGATCTCGTCGATGCGCTCCGCGCTCACGATACCGACGCCCACCGCCAGCGCTTTGGCATAGATCTCGTCATAGAGGAGCTCTCTCCGGCTTTCGGAGAGTTTTTTCGAGTCGTTGATATAGAAGATCTCCTGGGTGGGATCCAGGATCACCGCGGCGGCCACCACGGGTCCCGCCAGGGGGCCGCGGCCGGCCTCATCGATCCCCGCCAGCGGCGCCATTTCGGCATATTCCCGCTCATACGCCAACAGGCCGTACAGGCGCTCCCGTTCCTTTTCCGGATCCAGTCTGGGCATGTCAGTCCTCCAGCAGGCTGCCCCAGTCCTCAAAGGGCCAGAAGCGGAAAACGGCGCGACCGTTGATCTGCTCGCGTTTTACGGGTCCCACGCTGAAGCGGCTGTCGATGCTGTTGGTCCGGTTATCGCCCATCACAAAGTACTCGTCCTCTCCCAGCACCACCGGCTTGGACGCGGACCCCGACAGGAAGGGCTTGTAGCCCTTGTAGGGATCCTCCAGCAGCTCGCCGTTGATATAGACACAGGAATCGATGATCTGCACCGTTTCTCCGGGCAGGCCGATGATCCGCTTGATATAATGGGTGCCCGGATCGCTCTTCAGCTTGAAGACGACGATCTCAAAGCGCTCCGGCTCCCGCAGGAAATGGTAGGTGAAGCGATCCTCCAGCAGCTGATCCCGGTCGTGCAGGAAGGGATTCATGGAATCTCCGATCACCGTGACCCGCTGTCCCACGAAATGCAGGATCGAGAAGACCACGGCAGCCATGATCACCAGAGACAGCGCCGTCTCCAGCAGATCCTTCCAGAAGGGGCGCTTCTGGGGGATCTCCTCCGGCTCCAGGTCCTTCTCGTCCTCCGGCAAAGTCTCCGGGGCTGCCGCTTTTTCGGGAGCCGCCTCTTCGGCAGCGGCTGCCGTCTCCGCTTCAGCCTCTTCCGCGGGCTCCGATGCAGCGTCCTGCGGCGTCTCCGCAGTCTCCTGCGGGGCTTCCTCCGCGGCAGCTGCCGTTTCGCTTCCGTCCGTCTCCGGCGTCATCGTCAGGTCTTCTTCTCTCAGTTCTTCCTGCTTCATATTTTCCTCAGTCATCTGTGGGAACCTCCAGTGTAAAACCGCCCAGGCGTCCTTTGCGGACGTCATCCAAAAACCGCAGGGCTGCCCGGTCGATATCCAGCTCTCCGCCCTTTTTCAGCAGCTGTGCCCCCAGGGCCAGCTCCTCCAGCCGCACGTAGGGGTCCGGCTGCGTAAAGCCGTATTTGTCCAGCAGCCGCTGTTCATAATCCGCCTGAAAGCATTTGATGCCCTGGGCGGCCAGCTCCGTTTTCGTCAGGATCTCGTCGTTGATCGAGCCGATCAGCGCCAAATGCAGCCCCACCGTCTCGTCCTCGAATTTCGGCCAGAGGATCCCGGGCGTATCCAACAGCTCCAGGCCCTGCGCGATGCGGATCCACTGATTTCCCCGGGTCACCCCGGGCTTGTCACCGGTCTTGGCGGAGGAACGGCCGGCCAGCGAATTGATCAGGGTGGATTTGCCCACGTTGGGAATGCCCACCACCATCATCCGTACCGGGCGGTTCTTGATGCCCCGCTTCAGGTCCTTCTCCTTTTTCTCCCGGGCGACCTGCTCCAGCAGCTTCAGGATCTCCTTGGCCGGCGCCGGCCTCCGGGCATCCATGGACAGCACCTGATAGCCCTCGGCCTCCAGCTTCTTCTGCCACAGCTGCGTCCGGGTGGGATCGGCCAGGTCAGCCTTGGCCAGCACCAGGATCCGCGCCTTCCCCTGTCCCAGACGCACCACGTCGGGGTTGCAGCTGGAAAGGGGCACCCGCGCATCCCTGAGCTCCAGGATCACGTCTACCAGCTTGATATCTTCTTCCATGGCCCGCTTGGCCTTGGTCATATGTCCGGGGTACCATTGTATATTCATACTCACCTCTAATGAACGGGCTTCAGCTCTCTGAAGGGGGCATAGCGGAACCAGACGGTGCCCAGGATCTGGGAAAGGCTGATATTGCCCACCTCCGAAAAGCGGGAATCCAGACTGCCGTCACTGTTTTCCCCGATCACAAAATACTCCCCCTCGCCCAGCGTTACGGGCTCGGCGGCGATCCCCGGAGAAGCAATGGTGAAGCTCATCCGTTCGTCCTCCAGCAGGCTCCCGTTGATATAGACCCGGCCGTCCTTCAGCTGGAGCTCTTCTCCCGGCAGTGCCAGGACCCGCTTCAGGTAAACGCTGTCGCCGCCGCTCAGCCGGTAGGCCACGATGTCGAAGCGCTCGATATCCAGCAGACTTCCCTTCAGGCGGTTCAGCAGCAGACCGTTCTCGTCGGACAGCGTGGGCGCCATCGAGCCGCCCCGCATGATGACCCGGGTCCCGAAGGCATTTACCAGCAGGCAGGCCAGCAGGATCACTAAAACCAGATCCGCCACCCATGCGGTGATCCGGCGGATTATGGTACTCAGGCTGTCGATTTCAAAAGCGTGATGGCTGTTCATAGGTCTACCTCAGGAGCAGTATAACGCATTTTCCGGGGAAGTACAAGCAAAAAAAAAGCGCCCGCAGGGGCGCTTAAGGAGTATGGATCAGTGTACGGCTTCCTTGACTTTGGCAGCCTTGCCTACGCGGTCGCGCAGGTAGTTCAGCTTAGCCCGACGGACCTTACCGTTGCGGATGACCTCAACGCGGTCGATGACGGGAGAATGCAGCGGCCAGGTCTTTTCTACACCAACGCCGTTGGAGATCTTACGAACCGTAAAGGTCTCACGGGCGCCGCCGTTCTGTCTCTTCAGAACGATCCCTTCGAACATCTGGATACGTTCGCGGGTACCTTCTTTGATCTTGGCATATACTCTTACGGTATCGCCAACCCGGAAATTGCCGACGTTTTCCTTTAACTGAGCGTCTTCAATTTTCTTGATAATGTCGTTCATTCTTTCCTCCTAAATACAGGACGTTCATACCGCCTATAGCGGAAGCGGACCGCTCCTTTAATGACACGCCGTATAGTTTATCATGCACACGCGGGAAAAGCAAGCACTTTTTGATGAATTTTGGCGGCTTTTCAGGAAAATTTTTCGTTTTTCCCGCTGTTTTCCGTCCCGTTTCCCTCCGGAAGCGGTTCAGCGTCCCCGCGCTCTTCCTCCTCCAGCTGCCGCAGGAACTGCCGGTCCTTTTTGTCCAGCAGGACGTTCTCCAGCAGCTCGGGTCTGACCTCCCGGGTACGCTTCAGGCTCTGGTCCCTGCGCCAGCGTTCGATGTTGGCGTGGTGACCGGAACGCAGCACCTCCGGTACCGATTTTCCCAGAAAGACCTCCGGGCGGGTATACTGCGGATACTCCAGCAGGCCGTTCATAAAGGACTCGTCCTCGCCGGATTCGCTGTTGCTGAGGACGCCGGGGACCATTCTGGCAATGGCATCCATCATCACCAGCGCCGGAAGCTCTCCGCCGGTCAGCACGTAATCGCCGATGGAGACCCGATCCGTCACGATCTCCTCCAGGATCCGTTCATCCACGCCCTCGTAGTGACCGCAGAGGATGACCAGCTCGTCCTCCTCCGCCAGCTCCTGCGCCATCTGCTGGTTGAACACCTTTCCCTGCGGGGTCACGTAAACGGTGCGGGGCCGCTTCACCTCCGGCTCGGGCACCAGCGTCTGCCAGGCCTCGTAGATCGGCGGGGCCATCATCACCATGCCGGCGCCGCCGCCGTAGGGGTAATCATCCACGTGACCGTAGCGGTCGTGGGCAAAGTCCCGGATATTCACGGTCTTCAGCTCCAGCAGGCCGCTTTCCATGGCTCTGCCGGTGATACTGGTCCGAAAGCCCTGCTCGATCATCTCGGGAAACAGGGTCATCACACTGAATTTCATAGATCCTCCAGTCCCTCCAGCATATGCACCGTGATCAGTCCCTCCTCGGGCCTGACGTCCAGCACGCAGTCCTTGATATGGGGGACCAGGTATTCCTTGGGTTTGCCGTCCTTTTCACCGGCCACCACGAAAACGTCGTTGGCCCCGGTCTGCAGCACGTCCTTCAGGGTCCCCAGCTCCCGTCCCTCGTCGGTCACGACCCGGGAACCCAGGATATCGGCAATAAAGTAGCGGTTGGGCGGAAGCTTCACGGCGTCCTCCCGCGTCACGTAAAGGGACGCTCCCTTCCACTTCTCGATCTGGTTGATATCCCCGATCTCCTTAAAGCGGAGGATCACCTGGTCCTTCTGATAGCGGACGCCGGCCACCGTCAGGAACTGATCTCCCTCGGGGGTCTCCAGGATCACCCGCTTCAGGCTGTCAAAGCGGCGGATATCATCCGTGGTGGGATAGACCTTGATCTCGCCCTTGATGCCGTGGGTCGTGGTAAAAATGCCTACTCTGAACCGATTCTCCATAGCTTACCTCTAACGCAAAAGAAGGGGCCGAAAGGGCCCCCGCATAGCTCATTCAATATCCAGCGTGACTTTCACATCATCCCGCACGGCCTGAGCCTTGAGAACCGTGCGAATGGCCTTGGCAATGCGTCCCTGCTTACCAATGACCTTACCCATGTCCGCAGGATCAACCGTCAGCGTCAGGATCGTTTCCTGATCGGTCACACGCTCCGTAACCACCACGGCGTCCGGATTTGTCACCAGCGCCCTGGCGATCACTTCAACCAATTCCTTCATGGAAGTACCCCGTGCCTTATTCAAGACCGGCGATCTTCAGAAGCTTGGCAACGGTTTCGGTAGGCTTTGCGCCGTTAGCGATCCAGCTCTTGGCCTTCTCGGTATCGATCTTCACCACGCTGGGTTCCTGAGTGGGATCATAGAAACCGATCTCATCGATGAAGCGGCCGTCACGGGGAGCTCTCTCATCCGCAACGATCACACGGTAGCTGGGTGCCTTTTTCTTGCCCATACGGGTCAGACGAATCTTTACTGCCATTATTTTGTCCTCCAAAATATATTTTCTATCGGGCATATCCGCCCATCAAAAGTCGTAACGACTATTGATAACCTTGGGATCAGAAGGGAAGCTTAAAGGGCATGCGGCCCTTCTTGCCGAAGCTCTTGCCCATCTGCTTCATCATCTGCTTCGACTGCTCAAACTGCTTCAGCAGCCGGTTGACCTCCTGGATCGTCGTGCCGGAGCCCAGCGCAATGCGGCGCTTGCGGGGCGGCGTGATCTTCTCGGGCTTATGGCGTTCCTCCGGTGTCATGGACTGGATGATGGCCTGTACCCGCTTCACCGACTTTTCGTCCGGCATATCGGCGCCCTTCAGCTTCTGGCCCATGCCGGGGATCATGCTCAGCATCTCGGCGATGCCGCCCATCTTATTGATCTGGCCCATCTGCTCCAGAAAATCCTCCAGATCGAATTCAGCCTTTTTCAGCTTGCGGACGGTATCGGCAGATTTCGCCTCGTCCATCTCCATCGCCTCGGCCTTTTCGATCAGGGAGATCACATCGCCCATGCCCAGGATACGGGAGGCCATGCGCTGCGGATAGAACTGCTCCAGATCCTCGAGCTTTTCTCCCATACCGGCGTAATAAATGGGTTTGCCGGTGACGGCCTTGACCGAAAGAGCCGCGCCGCCCCGGGCGTCGCCGTCCAGCTTGGTGAGGATCACGCCGTCCACGCCGACCTGATCGTTGAAGCTGACCGCCACGTTCACCGCGTCCTGACCGGTCATGGCATCCAGGACCAGCACCGTGACGCTCACGGGAACGGAGGCCTTGATCTCCTCCAGCTCCTGCATCATCGTCTCATCCACGTGCAGACGGCCGGCGGTATCGATGATCACCAGATTGTAGTGCTTTTTCTCCGCTTCCTCCATGGCCATCCGGGCGATCTCGGCGGGCCTGATATCCGTGCCCGGTGCAAAGACCGGCACGTTCAGCTTCTCGCCGTTGCGCTTTAACTGATCCACGGCAGCGGGCCGGTAAACGTCGCAGGCCACTAACAGCGGATTTCTGTCCTTTTTCTTGCGGAGCAGGGCCGCCAGCTTGGCGGAGGTAGTGGTTTTACCGGAGCCCTGAAGACCGCTCATCAGGATGACGGTGATCTCGTTCCGGGGCCTCAGCGGCAGCTCCTCGCCCTCCTCACCCATCATGCGGATGAGTTCCTCGTTGACGATCTTGACCACCTGCTGGCCGGGAGTCAGGCTGTTCATGACCTCGGCTCCGATGGCCCGCTGTTCCACGGCCTTGACGAAATCCTTCACGACCTTGAAATTGACGTCTGCTTCCAGCAGGGCAAGCTTGACCTCCCGGAGCGCGGTCTTCACATCGTCCTGGGTGAGAAGGCCTTTTCCGGTCAGTTTCTTAAAGCTGTTCTGTAATCTGTCTGCTAAGCTCTCAAATGCCATGATCAAGTTCCTTAAAGGGTTTCGATTTTATCTGCCAAAGCGCGGATCTCTGCGGTGACCGAGGCGGTGGGATCCTGCTCCCAGCGGCAGCAAAGCTCCCTTATCCTGCCGGCTGCCTCCTTGGTCTCCATGAATTTGGCGACCAGGCCCAGCTTGTCTTCATAGGCCTGAAGCGTCTCCTCGCTGCGTCTCAGCAGATCGTGGATGCCCTGACGGCTGATGCCGTATTCCTCAGCGGCTTCTGACAGGGACAGGTCTTCGAACTTAACGTGTTCAAAGATCTCCTGCTGCCGTTTCGTCAGCAGCTCACCGTAGAAGTCATATAATAAGGATTCCTGGTAAATCTTATTCATAAGCACCACCCTGGAGAGACTACCACAGAGAAAGCGGGCTGTCAAGTGTTTTTTCTTGACAGCCCCAATATTTTCTTCACCTTGTTTTTTCCTGCCCTGACGAACGATATCGCACGGCAATGATCGTACAATGAGCCATCATCGCCGGCAGAATAAATACTGCTGCCATCCAAAACCGCTCGCTCGGCTCTCTTAACCGGTTTTGAAGATTTTCGTATCCGACAGAAAAATCCAATACCTCTTCGTTTTGGATCCTCATCCCGACAATAGGCATGTCATAACCATCGCCGAAATATCCCGGGGCTGTCAGGATTTCTATCATACCAGTATGGCTTTCACGATTTTCTTTATCATTTCCTTGTTCCCTAATCATTTATCGGCCGGTTCAGCTTCCCCTTGCTTTTCTATCTGCAGGACAATTTTACTGCGCGGCAGCACCCGCAGGACTACGATATCACCTTCTTTGATATCACCATAGGTCATTATATAGTATAATGTTTTCCCAACCGTTATTGTCTCTCCTCTACCCCAATTATTATAGTTTGTATCATACTTAAAGCCTCCAATAAAATCTAATTCACCTGTACTTTCAACCATTCCGGTAATACAAACTGCATCGGATTCGCTTTCAAACAATAAGTATATGCCTCCTCTGAATAACGGAATCAGATTAACGATCAATAAAAAAGAACACACCAAGAAAAACAAGCAGTCTGTAATCACCTCTTCAATTTCTTGAATTTGTTTTTTTCTTATGCTTCTTATGAATGACACAAGGCCACTGACAGCCAATATACCTGCGAATGTCCCGAGAACTATCGGCACGATACAGTTTTGCCGCAAATATATATCGAAATCAAAGGTCATTCAACGTTCCCCTTTCGCAGGAATAATCAATGATGAAGCCGCGGCCGGATCCTTGCCGGGAGCATATCCGCTTCAAAAGGGATCTGATGCCGCCTTGTGGGAATAGTCCCCAGCCCCAAGTACTATCTGCGATGATACTCGCGTTCGCGATCCGCATATGATCTTTCCAGCATTTTTGCTTGACGTGTCGGCAGATTATTTAATAAGTATTGATATGTTTTTTTCCTAAAGCCTACCTTAAGGCACCCCTGCGAGGGCTTTAACATATTCATCCTGTCTTTATATTTTGAGTCTATTTTATGGTCCGCAAGATAAATAAACCAAACCTTCGAGCCAACAGTTGTATTTAAGAGCCCATGAGAGTAATACCCGACACCGACATCCGCATAATCTGCATATTGTACCTGCGTTTTCTGATGAAACAAGGTGCAAATGATGACACAGTCGCCCTTAAACACATACCATGTGTAAAACTGCATCGTGATATTTACAGATCGGCCATAAAAACACCATAGTATCGACGTGAGCAAAAACCCAGCTGAGAGAAAAATTGTCGCAGAACAAACCCTCGATAATAAAATAAAAGGTATCGCTAAAACGGGAAATACAATAAAAGCGACAAATACCACCGCATAAAAGGCTGTCATCAGATTTCTGCAATATCTTATATGATTCATCATTTTCCCCGGTTTTTTATTGTATTCAAGAATTCCTTTTTGCTCCCTTGCACCGGGACGCGAAAGAAAAGGCGATCGTCATGGCAAAAACACTTGCCGCTTTCAAAAGATTCACGCATAAATCGCTTATAATATACCATGGTATCCCCGTTCTTGTCTACACACCGAATGAGATCGCGCGGCAATTTTTGATATAGGGAAAAGGCGCTCCGTTCAGCTCGAAGCCGAACAGAGCGCCTGACGTGTCATAGCAGTGCCTGACGATGCCGTTTTCAAAAGGATTTTTACTCAGCCTTACCGGGCGAAGAATTCCCTAAACTCGGTATATCCCTCCGCGCTCAGCTGGTCCTTCTGGAATTTCTTGTTCTTATTCATCACCGTGACCAGAGCCTGGCCGCCCTCGGCGCGGATCGCCGCCGCCTCCTTGCGGATCTCGGCCATCTTCTCCGCCGGCATATTCTTCTCCGCCAGCAGCGCCACCTTCCGGGCCGCGCCGGGCAGCTGATAATCCTGCTCCAGCAGGATGGTGATCAGACGCTCGAAGCCCAGGGAAATGCCTACCGCGGGGACCTGCTGGCCGGTGAATTTGCCGACCATGCCGTCGGAGCGTCCGCCGCCGCCGGCCGCGCAGCCCAGCCCCGCCAGCTCCACCTCGAAGATGGGACCGGTGTAGTAGGACATGCCCCGCACCAGGGTCGGATCGAACTGCAGGGTGAAGGGCACCTCCGTTACGGCCTCGACGCCGGCGATGATGGCCTTTAAGCCCTCCACCGCCGCGGAGACCTCGGCCAGAGGATTGGTCTTCGCCGCCTCGGCCATCTTCTCCGCCAGGGCGCTCAGCTTGTCCTCGGCCGCGTCCATGGCCCGGTTCAGCGCCAGATAGGCCTCGGTGGACTCAGCCGTGAAGCCGCTTTCCCGCATTTCCTTTTCCACGCCCTCAAGGCCGATCTTGTCCATCTTGTCCCAGATGATGAAGGCCTGATCGTACTGCTCCTCGGGGATCCCGCAGGAGGCCGCCATGGCCTTTAAGAGCTGCCGGTCATTGATATGCAGGATGAAGCCCCCGAAGCCCAGCTTGCCCAGCAGGGTCGTGGTGGCCAGCAGCAGATCGATCTCCGCCTCCTGAGAGCCGTCCCCTAAAATATCGATATCGCACTGGTAGAATTCTCTGAAGCGGCCCCGCTGCGGGCGGTCAGCTCTGAACACCGGACCGATCTGCAGGGATTTGAAGGGCTTGGGCAGCTCGGCCGCGTGAGCGGAATAATACCGCACCAGCGGTACGGTCAGGTCGTAGCGCAGACCGCTGTCGGACAGATCCTCCTCGGTCTTCGCGCTGTCGATCTTCAGCTTCTCGCCGCGCTTTAAGATCTTGAAGATCAGCTTCTCGTTGTCGCCGCCGGATTTGCTGAGCAGATTGCCCAGAGACTCCACCACGGGCGTCTCGATGGGGGTGTAGCCGAAGCTCTTGTAGGTGCTCTTGATGAGGCCGATCACATAATCTCTCAGGATCATTTCCTTGGGCAGGATATCCTTCATTCCGGTCACGGGTGTCTTGATTAAAGCCATAGTTTTCGCTTCCTTTCGATCATTTCCTCCAGCCTGGCGCTGTATTCGCCCAGCTCCTTCACGTTGTCCGTCCGTTCGATCAGGCCCTCCGGATGGACTCTCTTGCTGACATTTCCCGCCCCCAGGGCCAGGATGTCCTGCTTCTCCTCCATGATGAGGATATTATAGATGCCGGCCTTGCCCTTCCGGGCAAATCCCACATTCTCCAGGTTGCCGGCCATGTTCTTCTGCCGGTACAGATAGTAGGGACGAAGTCCCAGACTGGCGGCGCCCTCCCGGGCGATCCGCATCATCTCCTCCGCCTCGGCCTGGCCGGGTCCGGGGATGACCGTGCCCTCCGCCTCCATCTTAAGGCGCGAGGCCCGCTTGACCGCCAGGGCATGCACCGTCAGGCTGTCCGGAGCCAGCCGCAGGATGCGGTCTACGGTCTCCTGCACCTCCCGGGGGCCCTCCTCGGGCAGTCCCAGGATCATATCCATGTTGATATTGTCGAAGCCGCAGTCTCTGGCCAGCTCAAAGGCGGTCTCCACCGACTCCACGCTGTGGCAGCGGCCGATCAGGTCCAGGGTCCGCTGGTTCATGCTCTGCGGATTGACCGAGATGCGGGTCACCGGATGCTTTTTGAGCACCGTCAGCATTTCCCGGGAAATGCTGTCCGGCCGACCGGCCTCCACGGTAAATTCCTTCAGCTTACTCAGATCGAACTGCTCTTCCACCTTGGACAGCAGCCGGTCCATCTGGTCAGGCGTGATCGCCGTGGGGGTCCCGCCGCCGATATAGACGGTGTCCAGGATCCGCTCGCCGAAGAGCTTCCGGCATTCCTCCATTTCGTGGAAGAGGCTGCTCAGATACTCCTCCACCTTCCCGGCAAAGCGGGTGATGGGATAAGAAGTAAAGCTGCAGTAGACGCAGCGGGTGGGACAGAAGGGGATGCCGATATACAGGCTGTAGCCCTCCGCGTAATGGATATCCTTTAAGACCTCCTGCTCCTCGCGGGCGATGTCCAGGGACAGCTGCAGCTTCTCCGCGGAGATCAGGTAGGTCTCCTTCATCCTGCGGCGGATCTCCTCCTCCGGCAGGCCCTGCTCCAGAAAGCCGGTGACCAGCTTGGTGGGTCTGATCCCGGTGAGGCTGCCCCAGGGAAGGGAAAAGCCCAGAAGCGCCTCCATTTGCCGGTAGAAGGCCCGCTTGGTCAGGTTCTTCCGCAGCAGCCGGTCGGGCTCCTCCGGAAATGCCGGCATTTCCAGCACGCGGGAGTAGGCAAGGACCTCCTCGGCGGAGGGCGCCTCCTTCAGCTTGACCGGCTCCTCGCCCGGAAAGAAGCTGGTGATCAGCCCCCGCAGATCGTATTCAAATTCATCGTTCCCGTCCGGGAAATAAAACCCTATCATAGCTTACTCCGCCAGTGGATTGATGAGCCGTTCGAACTCGATGCGGCTGGCTCCGCCGTGTCCGGGATAGACCTGCGTCTCCGCAGGCAGCTCCCTCAGCAGTCTTCTGACAGAACGCAGGATCTCCGCGTCGCTGCCGCCGTACAGGTCCGTTCTGCCGTAGGAGCCCTGAAACAGCGTATCTCCGGTAAATACCGCCTGCTCGTCCGGCAGGAAATAGCAGACGCCGCCGGGGGTATGGCCGGGGGTCTCCAGCACCTGCAGCTTAAGGCCGGCCAGCTCCAGCCGGTCTCCGTCGCGCAGGCCCTTGTCGGGGACCAGGGACACACGATTCGGCCAGAGGCCTCCGGAGGAAAGGCCCGGGTCCGCCAGCAGCGGCCGCTCCTTTTCTCCCGCCAGCACCGGGACGCCGAAGGCCTCCTTCAGCGCCGGCACCGCCTGGATATGATCGAAGTGACCGTGGGTCAGCAGGATCGCCTTCAGCTTAAGGCCCTCCTGCCGCAGAACGCCCCGCAGGACCTCCGGCTGATCGCCGGGATCCACTAATAAGCATTCTCCGCTCTCCCCGTTGATGAGGAAGTAGGCATTGGTCCCCACGGGACCGACAGTTTTACGGATGATCCTCATGACGCACCTCACCCTACGGAGCGGTTCACCTCGTGAACGCCCTTGATCTGCTGCAGCTTGTTCATCACGCCCTTGATCTCCTCCACACCGGTGGTCTGGAACTGGAGCTCGATGGAAGCGATGCCCTGCTTATTGACTCTGGTGCTCAGACCGCTGATATCGATCTCCGCCTCCGCCAGAGCCTTGGAAATATCCGCCAGCATACCGATACGGTTGTCCGCGTAGATCACCAGGTTGGCCACGTAATGCTCGGAGGCCTTGGAGTCCTCCGGCATCTGCCATTCCGCCTCGATCAGGCGGGAGCGCTCCGAGGAGGGCATGGTCAGCACGTTGACGCAGTCGGTACGGTGGATGGAGATGCCGCGGCCGCGGGTCACGAAGCCGACGATCTCGTCTCCGGGAATAGGGCTGCAGCATTTGGAGAAATGCACCGCAAGGTCCTGCAGGCCCTCCACCACGATGCCGCCCTTGTTGCGGGTGACCACCTTCTTGCCGCTCTCGGAGGCTGCCTCCAGCACCTCCTCGTCGGTGATGTGCTTCTGGTCTTCCTTTTTCTTCTCCTCCAGGAGCTTATTGATGACCTGTCCCTCTTTCAGACCGCCGTGTCCCAGAGAAGCCAGTACGGAGTTCCAATCCCGGAAGCCGTACTTGTTCATGACCTTCTCCATGTACTCCGGCTTCATCAGATCCGGCAGATTGATCGCCTTGGCCTTGCAGTAGCGCTCGATCATGTCCCGGCCCTTGTCGATATTCTCTTCCTTGTTCTGGCTCTTGAACCACTGATTGATCTTGTTCCTGGCCTGGGTGGATTTGACCACCTTGAGCCAGTCGCGGCTGGGTCCTCTGGAGTTCTGCGAGGTGATGATATCCACCTTGTCGCCGTTGTGGATCACGTAGTCGATGGGGACCAGCTTATCGTTCACCCGGGCGCCCACCATCTTGTTGCCGATGGCGGAATGGATGCTGTAGGCCAGATCGATGGGGGTGGAGCCCTTAGGCAGGTTCTTCACGTCGCCCTTGGGGGTAAAGCAGTAGACCGTCTCCGTGAAGATATCCAGGTCGCTCTTGATGGTGTCCAGGAACTCTCCGTTGTCGGACATGTCCCGCTGCCATTCCAGGATCTGCCGCAGCCAGTTCATCTTGGCCTCTTCGCCGGTCTCCGTGGAGCCGGTGATGCCTTCCTTGTATTTCCAGTGAGCCGCCACGCCGTATTCCGCGGTACGGTGCATCTCGTAGGTCCGGATCTGGATCTCGAAGGGGATGCCGTCCTTACCGATGACGGTGGTATGCAGCGACTGATACATATTGGCCTTGGGGATGGCGATATAGTCCTTGAAGCGCCCGGGCATGGGGGTGTAGATCTCGTGGATATGGCCCAGCACCGCGTAGCAGTCCGGCACCGTATCCACCAGCACGCGCACGGCAAAAAGGTCGTAGATCTCGTCCAGGGTCTTGTTCTGCATCAGCATTTTCTTGTAAATGCTGAAAATATGCTTGATCCGGCCGTAGACCTGGCATTTGATGCCGGCCTCCTGCATGTGGGCCGTGATGTTCTCCACCACCTTCTCGATGAACAGCTCCCGGTCGTGGGTCTTTTCCTCGATCTCCTTGACCAGCTTCTGGTATTTCTCCGGCTCCAGGTACGCCAGGCTCAGGTTGTCCAGCTCCATCTTCACACGGAAGATACCCAGCCGGTCCGCCAGAGGGGCGTAGATGTCCAGGGTCTCCGCGGCCTTCTCCCGCTGCTTCTCCACCCGCTGGTATTCCAGGGTCCGCATGTTGTGCAGACGGTCGGCCAGCTTGACGATGATGATGCGGATGTCCTTGGACATGGAGAGGAACATTTTCCGGAGGTTTTCGGCCTGCAGCTGCAGCTTGTCCGCGTCGCCCAGATTGAGTCTGGTCAGCTTGGTGACGCCGTCCACGATGGTGGCCACGTCGCTCCCGAATTCCTTCTGCAGCTCCTCCAGGGTGGTGTCCGTATCCTCCACCACGTCGTGCAGCAGCCCCGCCACCAGGGATTCCTTGTCCATTTCCATCTCCGAAAGGATCAGGGCCACGTGCAGCGGATGGATGATGTAGGGCTCGCCGGAATGGCGGCGCTGGTTTTTGTGGGCCTCCTTCGCCAGCAGATACGCCTTCTTCAGCTGGCTCAGGTCATCGGAGGGATGATAGCGGCGGACGCTGTCCTCCAGCTGCTCATACAGCTCGTCGGGGGCTTCTGAGGAGGTGGACAGCAGCATTTCGTCCGTATCGGTTAGGGCGCGGACTACCTTCCCGTTCTCATGGGAAATGATCTCGATTTCCTGTTTCAAATCGTTTGCACTGCTGTTCATCTTAGAAAGCTCCTCAAATCTGTTCTTTTACTTTCTGACCAGCGTGGTGGCCAGTCTGAGCAGCGCCTCCGGCAAAGGCTTTTGCGCTGCCAGACCCTCCGTGATATCCACGTCGGTGATCTCATGTCCCTGTTCCACCACGATGCGGTTCGTCAGCCCCTCCGCGATGCAGCGGATGGCATGCTCTCCCATGAGGGAGGCGGTGAGCCGGTCTCTGGTGGTGGGGGAGCCGCCCCGCTGCATGTAGCCCAGGATCGTTGCCCGGGACTCGATGCCGGTGGCGTTCTCGATACGCTTGGCCAAGGCTTCGGATTCGCCGATGCCCTCGGCGTTCACGATGATGTGCTGCTTCTTGCCGTGACTGACCCGCTCCAGGATGCGGTCGATCAGGGCTCTGTCGTTATAGTCGTAGGTCTCCGGCACCAGGATCTCCTCCGCGCCGCTGGCGATGCCGGACCAGAGAGCGATCAGACCGCATTTGCGGCCCATGACCTCGATGATGCTGATCCGTTCGTGGGAAGCGGAGGTGTCGCGGACCTTGTCGATGGCTTCCATGGCGGTATTGCAGGCGGTGTCAAAGCCGAGGGTATATTCGGTGCAGGCCAGGTCCAGGTCGATGGTGGCGGGGATCCCGATCACGTTCACCCCCTGCTTCGCCAGGCTTTCGGCGCCCTTGAGCGACCCGTCGCCGCCGATCACCACCAGCGCCTCTATGCCGTGCGCCTTCAGGATCTCGGCCGCTCTCTTCGGTCCGTCGGCCTCCGTCATGGTCCGGCAGCGGCCCGTATACAGCACGGTCCCGCCCCGCTCGATCACGTCGGACATGTCCACCGGCGTCAGCTCCTTCATTTCTTCCTTGAAGATCCCGGCATACCCACGGTAAATGCCGATCACCCTGTATTCATGCTCCTTGGCCAGACGGACCACGGCCCGCACGGCGGCATTCATGCCCGGGGCGTCCCCTCCGCTGGTCAGTACAGCGATCGTCTTCATCCTCTATCCTCCCAAGACAGAATTAATGACGTGAACTGTTATTATAGGCCTTCTTCCACGAGTCTTCAACTCTTTTTTCCTTCACGGCCACATTCTCCCTGCCGTAGAGGGCTCTCAGCCGCTCCAGCTGCTCCTCCGTCGGGACCAGCTCCGGCTTTCCGGGCAGGCGCTTGGTCTGGCGGGTCGCCTTCAGCACGACCACCGCCGGCAGTCCGTCCAGCTCCGCGAGGAGCCCGGCCTCCGCCTGTCTGTACTGCGCCAGATCCTCGAACAGCAGCCAGAGCTCTCTCGGCAACTCGTCGAACAGCAGGACCTGCTCCGCGATCAGCTTTCCCTTGAGCTCCTCTCCCAGGGACACTCTGCCCCGGATGAACAGCCGGCAGCCCTCACTGATCCGGCTCCGGTGACTGTCCGTTTCCCGGGGGAACAGCAGCACCTCGATGCTGTCGGTCAGATCCTCCAGGTTCAGGATCATCATGGATTTGCCGGACTTGGTGTTCTTCACCGTGATCCGGTTCACCATGCCGCCGACGGTCTGTGAGGAACCGTCCGCCACACCGGCCTCCCCGGTCTCCTCGTCCACGTTGAAGTCCGCCAGGGACGCCGTGATGTTCCGCCTCAGGCAATCAGCGTCCTCCTCCAGCGGGTGGCCCGAGAGGTAAAGGCCCAGCACCTCCTTTTCGTACCCCAGCAGATCGCTGCGGGCAAATTCCGGCAGCTTCGGGTACTGTACGGAGAAGCTTTCCCTGGTCTCCGGCTCCGCGAAATCGAACAGGGACAGCTGTCCCTCGGTATCTTCCTTTTTCTTCCGGCTGATGCTGTCCATCAGCTCGCCGTATACCGCCACCTTCTGGCTTCTGGCGCCCGGCAGAGAATCGAATACGCCGGCGAAGATGAAGTTTTCCACCGTGCGTTTGTTGATCTCCCGGCCGTTCATCCGCTCCAGGAAATCCTCCAGACTGCGGAAGGGGCCGAATTTGTCGCGCTCCTGGGTGATGCTTTCCACCACGTTCCGGCCGACGCCCTTGATGGCGGAAAGGCCGAAGCGGATGCCCTCCTCGCAGGGCGTGAAGCAATAGCGCCCCAGATTGATGTCCGGCGGCAGGATAGCCAGGCCCATTTGCCGGCAGACGGCGATATATTCCGTGACCTTGGTGCCCACGTCCATCACGGAGGTGAGCAGGGCCGCCATGAATTCCCGGGGATAATACAGCTTCAGGTAAGCAGTCTCATAGGCCACCACCGCGTAGACGGTGGCGTGGGCCTTGTTGAAGGCGTACTGGGCAAAGTCCGTCATGCTGTCGTAGATGGCATTCGCCGCCGCTTCGGAGATGCCTCTGGCCACGCAGCCGGGAACGCCCTCCTCGGGATTGCCGTAGACGAAATTCGCCCGCTCCTTCTGCATCAGGGCTTCCTTCTTTTTGGCCATGGCCCGGCGCACCAGGTCGCTGCGGCCCATGGTATAGCCGCCCAGATCCCGGACGATCTGCATGACCTGCTCCTGGTAAACGATGCAGCCGTAGGTGGTCTCCAGGATGGGCTGCAGCTCCGGCGTGATGTAGGACACGCTGCCGGCGTTGTTTTTGCCCTGGATATAGTTGGGGATGAAGCGCATGGGACCCGGCCGGTACAGCGCGATGCCGGCGATGACGTCCTCCAGGCTCCGGGGCTTCAGCTCCTTCATGAAGCTCTTCATGCCGCCGGATTCCAGCTGGAAAATGCCCTCGTCCCGGCCGCTGCCGATCAGCTCGTAGACCTTCGGGTCGTCATAGGCCATGGTGTCGAAGTCGATCTCCGTGCCGCTTCCTTCTTTGATATAGTTCAGGGCCTGCTGGATCACCGTCAGGGTCCTCAGCCCCAGGAAATCCATCTTCAGCAGTCCCAGCTCCTCGATGGTGGTCATGGTGAACTGGGTGGTCAGCTGACCCTCGGCACTGCGGGAAAGGGGCACGAAATGATAGGCCGGCTCCCGGCAGATCACCACGCCGGCCGCATGGGTCGAGGCATGGCGGGGCAGGCCCTCCAGCTTCCGGGCATAGTCCACCAGCCGGTGGATATCCGGCTCGTTCGCGTAGGCCTGGGCAAATTCCTGGCTCTGCTCCAGAGCCTTATCCAAGGTGATGCCCAGCTCCCGGGGGATCAGCTTGGCCACCCGGTCGCAGAAGGCGTAGGGGAAATCCAGCACTCGTCCCACGTCCCGGACCACGCCCCGGGCCTGCAGGGTACCGAAGGTCACGATCTGCACCACGGAATCGGCGCCGTATTTGCGGGTCACGTAATCGATGACCTCGCTGCGGCGCTCGTAGCAGAAGTCCACGTCGATATCGGGCATGGAGATCCGCTCCGGGTTCAGGAAGCGTTCAAATACCAGCTGATATTTGAGCGGGTCCACGTTGGTGATGTGCAGGGCGTAGGCGACGATGGAGGCCGCCCCGCTGCCTCTTCCCGGCCCCACCGGGATGCCCTGGGAGCGGGCATAGTTGATAAAGTCCCAGACGATCAGGAAATAACCCAGATAGCCCATGTCCCGGATCACGCCGAATTCGTATTCGAAGCGCTCCCGGATCTCGGGCGTCATCTGCGGATAGCGCCTGGCCAGGCCTTCCTCGCAGAGGTGCCGCAGGTAGCTTTCATTGGTAAAGCCCTCGGGGACCTCAAAGCGGGGCAGCTTGGTCTTCCCGAATTCGATCTCCACCTGACAGCGGGCAGCGATCTCGGCGGTCCGCTCCAGAGCCTCCCTCGCGTAGGGGAAGAGAGTCTGCATTTCCTGCTCGGATTTCAGATAATACTGTCCGCCCTCGTAGCGCAGCCGGTTCTCGTCCGAGACCTTCTTGCCGGTCTGGATGCAGAGCAGCAGGTCATGGGCCTCCCAGTCCTCCGCCAGGGTATAATGCACGTCGTTGGTGGCCACTAACGGGATGCCGGTCTCCTGCGACAGGCGGATCAGCTGCATGTTGACCCCCTTCTGTTCGGGGATCCCGTGGTCCTGCAGCTCCAGGAAATAATTGTTCCCGCCGAAGATGTCCCGGTACTCCAGGGCCGTCTTCTTCGCTTCCTCATACAGGCCTCTGGTCAGGAAGCGGGGCACCTCGCCCGCCAGACAGGCGGACAGGGCGATGAGTCCGCTATGGTATTCTCGAAGCAAGGCCTTATCCACCCGGGGCCGGTAATAGTAGCCGTCCATGAAGCCCTGGGAGACCAGGCGCATCAGGTTGGCGTAGCCCTCGTTATTTTCCGCCAGCAGCACCAGATGGTGATAGCGGTCGTCTCCTGCTCCCGGTTCCCGGTCCAGGCGGGAGCCCGGCGCCACGTAGACCTCGCAGCCCAGGATCGGCTTGATCCCTTCTGCCAGGCAGGCCCGATAGAAATCGATCACGCCGTACATCACGCCGTG
>JAZLJI010000108.1:0-13992 GCA_045617825.1 Lachnospiraceae bacterium | reverse complement strand
CAGGCGCTGACCAGGATCTTCACGGGCACCTCCTACAGCAGCTGGATCAGGAACGTCACCACGCAGCAAATGACGGCCACCGGCAGGAGGCCGGCGCCCAGCCAGGCCGCGGCGATGCCGGCGATCAGGGCCACGGCCCCCGCCAGAGGAGAGCCGCTGGCGTTCAGGATCGCCGGGAAGGTCATGACGGCCAGGGTGACGTAGGGAACGTAGTAGAGGAAGGATTGCAGAAAACGGTTCCGGATGGGCCGGCGGATCAGCGTCAGCGGAAGGACGCGGATCAGGCAGGTCACCAGGGCGGAGAGCAGAATGACGGCCCAGTTATTCATGCGCCTCCTCCTTTCTGGGGAACAGCAGCGCGGCGGCCGCGGAAATCAGCACGGTCAGCACGATCGTCACGGTGCCGGAGGACATTTCGGCAAATAGCGTCAGAACCCGGGCGGGACCGTTCAGCAGCCAGGAGGCCAGGAAGCTCACCGCCACCAGCCCCAGGATGATGCGGTCCTTCTTCGCGGGCGGGATGATGATGGCCAGGAACATGCCGTAGAGGGCCACGCTGAGGGCGTCCACCAGGCGGCCGGGCAGGATATTCCCCAGCAGGATGCCCAGAGCGGTGCCGCAGGCCCAGAAGGGAATGGCGATCAGCATGGAACCGTAGGTATAATAGGGATTGAGGGGGGCGGGCTGCGCCACGGAGACCCCGAAGATCTCGTCGGTGATGCCGAAGCCAACTAACAGGCGGTGAGCGGTAGAGGTGTCCGGGGACAGCCGCTGGCTCAGCGCGCAGCTCATCAGCAGATAGCGGGCATTGGTGACCAGGGCCATCAGAATGACCTCCAGCGCCGCGGTGCCGGCACCGATCAGGGAATAAATGCCGAATTCGCCGGCGGAGGCGTGCATCAGGACGCTGCAGCAGAAGCCCTGGATCCAGCTGAGGCCCACGTTGCGGGCCGCGATGCCCAGAGAAAAGGCCACGGCGAAATAGCCGAGACCGATGGGGAGCCCGGCGGCCAGCCCCTGCAGCAGGGCTTTTTTTACGGGAAAAAGGGATGAGGTTTTGCTATGGGACATAAGGGCCTCCTTAGCGGCTGTACTGCCCCGAGCGAAGCCCGGGGGAGCCCGTCGCGGCTTAGAGCGACTTCAAGGCTTTGCGAAGCAAAGCATCATAACAGAAATCATACTACCAAGAGGGCAGAAAGGCAAGCACGGAAATGCTCTCCGGCGGGGAAGTCCGGGGAGCGGGACGGCGCGGAAAAGCGTTGCGTTTGGGGGCGGCTGTGCTATACTGAAAAGGATCAAACCGGTGCGGCAGATCCCCGCTCCGGAGAGGAGGACTTATGCAGCTGCTGACTGAGACTCTGCGGGCCTGGGAGGCCCTGGGCCTAAAGGAAGGCCTGAAGGCGATCCGGGAGGCCGGATTTGACGGAGTGGACTTTTCCTTTTACGGGGGCGCGGCCCCTTATCTTTGCGGAGAGGACTATAAGGAGAAGGCGCGGGAGACGGGACGCCTGCTGGCGGAGTACGGGCTGACGGCGCCCCAGGCCCACGCGCCCTTTGAGTTCTGCTGCGGGATGCCCTGGCAGGAGAGCTGCCGGGAGTACGCGATGATCCGCCGCTCCATCGAGGCGGCCGGACTGCTGGGTATCGACCACATCACGGTCCACGGCGTCGCGACGCCCGCCCCGGTGGATTCCGAGGAGCAGCTGGATTACAATTATCGCTGGTATAAGCAGTGGGAGCCGCTGGCGGCGGACTGCGGCGTGAAGCTCGCCGTGGAGAATCTGCAGGCTGCCTTTACCTCTCCCGCCCTGTGGACCGAGATCCTGCAGCGGCTGGATTCGCCGCAGTTCGTGGGGCTGGTGGACGTGGGCCACTGCTGGGTCCGGGGCGGACTTCAGCCCGGGGAGTTCATCCGCCGGCTGCCGAAGGGCTCCGTGAAGGGCCTGCACATCCAGGACACCCACAACGCGGGGGCGGACGAGCATTTGCTGCCCTACGGCGCGGACGTGGATTTCGACGATCTCTGCGCGGCATTGGCGGAGACGGGGTACGACGGAGACTTCTCCTTTGAAGCGGTGGGGTTCCTGCGGGCTTACGGAAAACGCGGCCTGATCCGCCCGGCGCTGACCTTTACCGCCGCGGTGGGCCGGAAGCTCATGGCGGATATCGAGGAGAAGAAGCGGGCGCTCGCGGAGGACGCCGGGCAGAGCCGGAAGTGACAGAACAGGACCGAGGGAAGCATGAAAGAAAACTTTGACCGACGATACGCGGCAAAGGCGCTGGCCGCCGCCGCGATGGGATTTTACGACAAGAACCCGTACACCCAGTATGAGGGCTACGAGATGACCATCGAGCCCCGGGAGATCTCCGGGCGCACCAGCTGGAACGAATCGGTGCAGATGGCGGAATTTGACCAATACCATTACACGGTATGCTCCTCCTTCACCGGCGCCGTGTACCGGCAGGCCTTCGGCTACGACATCCTGAACGCCGAGGGCGTGCCCTATTATACCCGGGAATACGAAAATCTCACCGGCCTCGAGGTGGTCTATATGAAGAAGAAGCCCCGGGAGGAAGAGCTGCCGGAGATGATCGCCGACGTGCAGGCTCTGCTGGAGCCCGGTGACGTGCTGGTGGTGTCCGGGAGCCGGGGCGGCCACGCGATGCTGTATCTGGGGGATTTTCAGGCGGACGGCCGGGACTGGCTGATCCATTGCTGGGGCAAGCACATGCAGAACGGCGTCGACCGGGTCGAGCCGGAGGGCGCCATCAAGCTGCAGACGGCGGAGGAGCTGCTGTATCAGCCGAAGACTCCGGGAAAGCCCAGCCGCTATATGCGGGACATGCCGACTGTGGACCGCTTCGTGTGCATTTACCGGCCCTTCCTGGCGGAAAATTTCGCTCTGACGGTGACGCCGGAGACCCTGACCCGGATGGCCTATCCCCGGATCACGGTGAACAAATTTCTGGATCTGACCCAGTTCAATTCCGTGCGGAAGGGCGAGCGGGTCACGATGACGGTGGAGCTTATCAACCGCAGCGCGGAGGATTACCGGGAGCTGGAGGTGGAGGAGCCGCTGCCCATCGGCGCGGTCCTGCGGGAGGGAACGCTGCGGCAGCGCGTGACGGTCCCCGCCGGCGGGAGCCTCCGGCTGAGCTTCGTGTACGAGGTGACCGGCGAGGCAGGCGGCGAGGTGGTCTTCCCCGAGGGCCGGGCAGACCGGATCCCGACCCGGAGCATCACTCTGCAGATCGGCGCGTCGAAGCTTTCCGGGGCGCAGGCGTCGGAGCTGAACCGGCTGGCGGAGGAGACCGCGGCCGGGACCTTCCGGCCCGGCCGGGAGCTGGCGGCGGTAAGGACGCTGACGGAGGTCCTGAGCGGCGAGAGCCTTGCGCTGCCGGATACCGTGCAGGAGGCGGCAGAGCTGTGCTTCCGGGAGCTGAAGGCGGAGGAGCTGGAGGAGCCCGGCCTGGTGCGGAAGCCCGAGGGGCCGGAGAACCGCCTGCTGCATGCCCTGCAGGTCCGCAAAATGTTCGGCGGCAAATACCTGCTGATGCGGGACGGCAGCTGCCGGGACCGCTGCATGGAGCACCGGGAGGAATTTTTCGAGATCGGCGACGTGCTGGTGACGCTGTGGGGCGAAAGCCGGACAAGGGTGCGGAACGAGGAGGACGCGCTTGTGACGGTGTATCTGGGAAATGACCGGATGCTGACCCTGCAGGGAGACCGGGCCGAGATCGGGGAGGGCTTCTCCGACTGGCTGCTGCGGCTGCTGGATACGAACCTGTACTTCGTGCTGCGGCCGTCGCTGGTGCTGCCGGGGAAGGACAGGCCATGACCCGGGAGGAGGCCAGAGCGCTGGTAAAAAAGCGCATCCTGGAGCAGGTCAAGCTCCCACCGGAGGAATTCCGCTTCGACATGTCCCTGAAGGACGAGCTCGCGCTGGAATCCTTCCTGCTGGCGGATCTGCTCTGGCGCCTGGAGGACGACTTCGGCACGGAGATCTCTCCGGAGGTCTTTCCGTATCTGTTCACGCCGGAGGATCTGGCCGAGCTGGCCGAGATCGGGACGGAAGCTGCGGAGGCGGGGCACTGAGGCCCGCGGAGCGCCGGGCGGAGGGACCGGAAGCGGAAACCGGGAGAATATAAACAGGAATGCCGCGCGGCCGCGCGGCATTCCTGTTTGCTGTCCTGCAGTATTTTTTAACGGGTGGCCGTTTCCAGAGCGATCTGCATCATCTGGGTGTAGGAGGTCTGACGGGCCTCCGGCGTATCGGCCTCATGCCGCAGCAGGTGGTCGGAGACGGTGAAGATGGCCAGAGCGTGTTTGCCGGCGCGGGCCGCATTGGCATAGAGCGCAGCCGCCTCCATTTCGATGCAGAGGACGCCCATGTTCTTCCAGTTCTCTACCTGATGGGTATCGGCGGAGTAGAAATCGTCCGCGGAAAAGCAGTTGCCGACGTGATGGGGGACCTTCAGCTCCGCCGCGATGGCGTCGGCCTTCTTCAGCAGCGCGAAGTCCGCGATGGGGGCGAAGCTGCCGATCAGACCGTACTGGCTCATGAAGGCGGAATTGGTGCAGGCAGCCTGGGCCAGCACCACGTCGTGGAGATGGATCCGGTCCTGGATGGCGCCGGTGGAGCCGATGCGGATGATATTTTCCACGCCGAAGAAATTGAACAGCTCATAGCTGTAAATGCCGATGGAGGGCATGCCCATGCCGCTGGCCATGACGGAGACGCGTTTGCCGTTATACAGGCCGGTGTAGCCCTGGACGCCGCGGACGTTGTTGATGAGCTTCGCGTCCGTGAGGAAATTCTCCGCCACGAAGCGGGAACGCAGCGGATCGCCGGGCATCAGCACGGTCTCTCCGAAATCTGCGGGGGTCGCCTGGATGTGAGGGGTAGGATAAAGTGCCATAGGGGCCTCCTTTGGGAAAGATTAAAACAGGGACGTATGACAGGCTGCTGCGCCTTGCATACGTCCCTGAACAGATCGGTTTCAGTTGGTCTCGCCGGAGGACTCGGATTCGGCGGGAGCGGAAGACTCGGGCTCGGTCGGCTCAGGCGTGGATTCGGCGGAAGAGGAGGGTTCGCCGGGATCCTCGGTGCTCTCACCGGGATCCTCGGGGCTCTCACCGGGATCCTCGGAGCTCTCACCGGGATCCTCGGTGCTTTCACCGGGATCGTCGGTGCTCTCACCGGGATCCTCGGAGCTTTCCGTGGGATCGTCGTACGGCTCATCCTGCAGGACGATGGGCCTCTCGTGGTCCAGTACCGCGAAGCCCTTGGCGTCTACCAGGCAGTTCTTCTGCAGCAGGTAGTGGCCGTTGCCGTCGTAGTAGGGGATGCCCCATTTGTCGGTGAGCAGCCGGTTGCCGTTCTTGTCGACCACGTATTCGTAGCCCTCGTCGTCATACTTGATCTCCAGCCCCAGCATGTTGCACTGCAGCTTGACGTGGTAGCGGGAGGAGGTGTAGTGGTCGTCAGCCACCAGCTCGCGGGAGATCTCCTTGCCGTCTACCTTGACGACCTTCTCGCAGAAGGCGCTGGCTTCGCCGTGGCCGTTGCCGGACACGATGGGCTCGCCGGCGTTATGGTCCCGATCCAGCTCGTAGGTGGCGGTATATTCATTATGGAAGCGGACCGTGGTCACGTAGTTGACCTTGCGGTTGGCCGGATGCTCCTCCAGACCGTAGATGGATACCGTCACGATGCCGTTGCCGCCGCTGCGGGTCACGCCGGAGGTGATATAGATCGGAGCGCTGGTATTATTGGTAAAGACCAGGTCCTTGCCGGGCCAGTCCAGCGTGGCGTCCTGCGCGAAGGGCACGTAATCCACGACCATGGAGTGCGGATAGCGGACGTCCACCTGCAGCTCGGAATAGAGCAGGCACTGATAGACCGTGGAGGCCAGCTGGCAGATACCGCCGCCGTAGGCATCGATGACCTGGCCGCCGATGAAGGTGCCGGCCGGGTAGTAGCCGTTGGCCTTGGTGCGCTCGCCCAGGACCTTATTCATGGAGATCTTCTCGCCGGGCATCGCCAGGGTGCCGTTCAGGGTGCGGGCAGCGACCTCGATATTGTTGCCGCGGTTGATATTGTTGGTATTGGAGGTCCAGTCGAAGGTGGTGGTACAGGTGGCCAGCCGGTTGCAGACCTTTTCGATATCCGCCGCGGTAAATTCCGGCTTCACCAGCTCCGTCACGGCGTCGCAGCTCAGCTCGCCGGTCAGTCCGCCGTCGAAGACCCGGAGGATCGATTCCACCGTGGCGCCCACGTCCGTGGTGATGCCCATCTCATCGGGCTCGTTCACCACCAGGCGGCCGTCGCGGAAGCTGTAGGAGGCATCCTTGGCCTTGCAGTCATTGGCGGGGGCAAAGCTCTCCACCACGTAGCTGAGAACGGAGTTGTTGCTGACGGTGAAATGCAGCGGCAGCACCGCGTGGGCATACTTCATATCCATCAGCGTCTTATAGCGCTCGATGAGCTTGCCGCTCTGGCCCAGGCTGCTGGCGGTCTTCAGGGAATCCTCGATGGACCACTGGAAGCCGAAGGTGGAAATGGGCACGGTCACGGATTTGATGATGGGACGCTCCTGCTCGGCAGGGTCGGCGGGCTCATCCTTCTCCTCGGCCTGGCTCTCAGCCTGGCTCTCGGAGGTGCTTTCACCGGGCTGGTCAGCGGTCTCCTCGGGAGTCTCGTCGGTTTCCGGCTCTTCCTCGGGCAGCTCGCCGCGGATGTTGATGGTCAGAACGGAGTCCTCCAGGGACTTGTAATAGTCCGACATGGCCTTGGCGGCCTCACTCAGAGTCATGCCCCCCAGATCGGTATCGCCCAGCCAGATCCCGTCGGCGATGCGCGAAGCATCTCCCGCGGCGGAGGCACGGTCGCCGCCGCTGAGGGTAAGCGTGATTATACATAATAAGGCAGCCGGTATCATCCAGAATTTCTTCATGCGGCAATCCTCCTATAAACATAGTACCGGAAGAGTATAACTCAGAGGATGGAAAAATGCAAGAGATTCCCCTGCTCAGACGAAAAAAATCCCATGAAAAAAAGGACTGCCGGAGGGCAAAGCCGCGACGCCCGGACCCGGCGGACGGCAATAGCGCGGAAAGGGCTTGCGTTTCCCCGGCTCTCTTTGTATAATAATATAACCTATGCGCAGGGCGGACGTCCCGTCCGCGCCGGCGGCAAATGCCGCAGGAAGGAGTATGGCATGAAAAAGAAACCTGTATTGGTGATCATGGCAGCCGGGATCGGCAGCCGCTACGGCGGCGGAGTGAAGCAGCTGGCTTCAGTAGGCCCTTCCGGAGAAATAATTCTTGACTATTCCCTCTACGACGCCCGCGAAGCCGGGTTCGACAGGGTAATTTTCATCATTCGCAAGAGCCTGGAGAAGGATTTCCGGGAGATCATCGGCGACCGCGTCAGCGGCAGCATGAAGGTGGATTACGCCTTCCAGGAGATCGACGCCCTGCCCGAGGGCTTCACCTGCCCGGCGGAGCGGAACAAGCCCTGGGGGACCGGCCAGGCGATCCTGGCGGCGAAGGACCTGATCGACGGCCCCTTTGCCGTGATCAACGCCGACGATTATTACGGCAGGAACGGCTTTAAGCTGATCTACGATTTCCTGGACGCCCTGCCCGAGGAGCAGGAGGGCCCGGCCCGCTTTGCCATGGCCGGCTTCGTGGTGAAGAATACCCTGAGCGATAACGGCGGCGTGACCAGAGGCGTGTGCCTGGTGGACGGCGAGGGCCGTCTGGCTCAGATCCACGAGACCAAGGAGATCGCCCGTCAGGCGGACGGCAGCGTAAAGGGCATTTTCGGGGGAGAGACCGTGGAGGTGGACCCCGAGGGCCTGGTCTCCATGAATATGTGGGGCTTCACCCCCTCCCTGCTCACCAAGCTGGAGCAGGATTTCCCGGTCTTCCTCACGGAGGCCTTCCGGAAGGATCCGCTCAAGGAGGAATATCTGCTGCCCATGGTGGTGGACGGCATGCTGAAGGCCGGAGAGGCCACCGTGACGGTGCTGCCAACCCCGGACACCTGGTTCGGGATCACCTACCACGCCGACCGGGAAAGCGTGGCGGCGGAATTTGACCGGATGGTGAAGGAAGGACTGTACCCCACGCCCTTGGGCTGAAACAGAAGGAACGACATGAAAAACCGTTTGCTGAACACGAAAAATATCGCGCTTATCGGCATGCTGGGCGCCCTCTCGGCGCTGCTCATGCTGATCGAGGTCCCGCTGACCTTCCTGGCTCCCGGCTTCTATAAGCTGGATCTGTCGGAGCTGCCGGCGATCATCGGCAGCTTCGCACTGGGACCGGTGGCCGGGGCCCTGATCGAGCTGGTGAAGATCCTGCTGAAGCTGCTGATCAAGCCCACCACCACCGGCTTCGTGGGAGAGCTGGCCAATTTCTGCATCGGCTGCTGCTTCGTGGTGCCCGCGGGGCTTCTGTACAGCCGCCACAAGACGAAAAAGGTGGCTGCCTGGGCGCTGGTGCTGGGCAGTCTGTGCATGACGGCGGTGGGCGTGCTGCTCAACGTCTGGCTGATGCTGCCCTTTTACAGCCGCCTCATGCCGTTAGAGTCCATCCTCGCCATGGGCGCGAAGATCTGGCCCGCCGTCGATTCGGTCTGGGACTTCGCCCTGCTGTGCGTGGCCCCCTTCAATCTGTTCAAGGCGGTCCTGGTCTCGCTGCTGACGATGCTGCTGTATAAGCGGGTGAGCCGGCTGATCCGCAGCTTTCAGGGAAGGTAGTTATGGAAAAGATCATCGAGAGCTTCAGTGAACAGGAGACCCGGGCGCTGGGCGAGCAGCTGGGACGGGAGGCCCTTCCCGGCCAGGTGTACTGCCTGGAGGGCGACCTGGGGACCGGCAAGACCGTGCTGGCGCAGGGCTTTGCCGCGGGACTGGGCGTGAGCGGGCCGGTGGCCAGCCCCACCTTCACCATCATGCAGGTCTATGAGGACGGGCGGCTGCCCTTCTGCCACATGGACGTGTACCGGCTGGAGGACGAAGAGGAGCTGGAGGCCATCGGCGGCCGGGAAATGCTGGACGGCGACGGCGTCTGTCTGGTGGAATGGGGCGGCATCGTCCGGGAGCTGCTGCCGGAGGACTGCTGCTATATCACGGTGGAAAAGGAGCCTGCCCGGGGCACGGAATACCGCAGGATCACACTGCGGAGGAAAGACACGCTATGAAGGTAATCGGAATCGAAAGCTCCTCGCTGGTGGCCTCGGTGGCCATCGTGGAGGAGGATACGCTGACGGCGGAATATACCGTTAATCATAAGAAGACCCATTCTCAGACCCTGCTGCCCATGCTGGCGGAGATCTGCCGCATGGCGGAGTGTGAGGTGGGCGACGCGGACGCCATCGCGGTGGCGGCGGGTCCCGGCTCCTTTACGGGGCTCAGGATCGGCGCGGCCACGGCGAAGGGACTGGGCTTCGTGACGGAGAAGCCGCTGATCGCCGTGCCGACCCTGGACGCCATGGCTTACGGGCTCTGGGGCTGCGACGCGCTGATCTGCCCGATCCTGGACGCCCGCAGGAACCAGGTGTACGGCGGCATTTACCGCTTCGAGGACCGGCAGCGGTTCACGGTGGTGAAGCCCGGAGAGGCCATGGCCATCGAGGAGCTGCTGGCGGAGCTCGCGGAGCTGCCGGGCCAGGTCGTGTTCCTGGGCGACGGGGTGCCGGTGTTCAGAAGCACGATCGAGAAGGCACTGGGCGGCAGGGCACTGTTTGCCCCCGCGCCCCAGAACCGTCAGCGGGCGGCACTGGTGGCGGCCCTGGGCCTGGAAATGCTGAAACGCGGCGAAACGGTCTCGGCGGCGGCCTTTGCCCCGGACTATCACCGGATGTCCCAGGCGGAGCGCTGCAAGGCGACCGGCGAGAAGAACTGAGGAGCGCGAGCATGATCCTGTATCCCCTGACGGAGGAAGACGTGGCGGAGACCGCGGCCCTGGAGCGGCGGCTTTTCTCCGACCCCTGGACTCCGGAAAATATCCGCGGCGGCATGGACCCGCGGACGGGCTACTGTCTGGCGGCCAGGGACGCGTCCGGGCTGGCCGGCTACCTCATCGCCTGCATCGTGGGCGACGAGGGCGAGCTGCTGCGGATCGGGACGGCTCCCGAGCGGCGGGGCCGGGGCCTGGGCAGCGAGCTTCTGGAACGGATGCTGGAGGAGAACCCCGGGGTCCGGATCTGGCGGCTGGACGTGCGGGCGGGAAATGCTCCCGCCATCCGTCTGTATGAAAAGGCAGGCTTTCATACGGTGACGGAAAACCGGGATTTCTATCGGGATCCCCGGGAAAACGGCCTGCTGATGGCGAGGGAATTATGTTAGATGTCTGTCTTGCGGGGACCGGCGGCATGATGCCGCTGCCTTACCGTTTTCTGACCAGCCTGATGCTGCGCTACGAGGGCAGTCAGCTGCTGATCGACTGCGGGGAGGCCACCCAGATCGCTTTGCGGAAACGCGGCTGGAGCTTCAAGCCCATCGACTATATCTGTATCACGCATTATCACGCGGACCACATCAGCGGGCTGGTGGGGCTGCTGCTGTCCATGGGCAACAGCGAGCGCACGGAGCCGCTGACGATGATCGGCCCCCGCGGCCTGGAGAAGGTGGTGGGGTGTCTCCGCGTGGTGGCGCCCGAGCTGCCCTTCGAGATCCGCTTCATCGAGCTGACGGAGAATTTTCAGACGATCCAGGCGGGAGACTATCTGATCCGTGCCTTCCGGGTCCAGCACGCCATCACCACCTACGGCTACAGCATCGAGATCCCCCGCGCCGGCAAATTCAACGCGGAGGCGGCGAAGGCGCTGGGCCTGCCGGTGCAGCTCTGGAACCCGCTGCAGAAGGGGAGCACCGTGGAATACGAGGGGGAGACCTATTTCCCGGAAATGGTGATGGGACCGCCCCGCAGAGGCATCAAGCTCACCTACTGCACGGATACCCGCCCCACGCCCTCCATTATCGAGGGGGCGAAGGACGCGGACCTGTTCATCTGCGAGGGCATGTACGGCGAGCCCGGCTCCGAAGAGCGGGCCGCGGAGCACAAGCACATGAATTTCGCGGAGGCCGCGAAGCTCGCCAGGGCCGCGGAGGTGAAGGAGCTCTGGCTGACCCATTTCAGCCCGGCGCTGAACCATCCGGAGGAATTTATCGAGACGGCAAGAAGCATTTTCCCGGAGACCAGGGTGGGCACGGACGGCCTGAGCTGCAGTCTGAATTTTCAGGAGGAGTAGGCATTCAGCCTGTAAAATCATGGAAGAGACGAAGATTCTGGCAATTGAAAGCTCCTGCGACGAGACCGCCGCATCGGTGGTGGTGAACGGACGGCGGATGCTGTCCAACGTGATCTCCTCGCAGATCGATCTGCATACGCTGTACGGCGGGGTGGTGCCCGAGCTGGCCTCCCGCATGCATATAGAAAACATCAATCCCGTGGTGCAGGAGGCCCTGACCCAGGCACAGCTGAAGCTGGCGGATATCGACGCGGTGGCCGTGACCTACGGTCCCGGCCTGGTGGGGGCCCTGCTGGTGGGCGTGGCGGCCGCGAAGGCCATCGCCTTTGCCGCCGGCAAACCGCTGGTGGGCGTGCATCACATCGAGGGCCACGTCTGCGCCAATTTCCTGGAGCATCCCGAGCTGGAGCCGCCCTTCCTCTGCCTGATCGTGTCCGGCGGCCATACGCATCTGGCCCGGATGAAAGACTACGGGGAGTTCGAGATCCTGGGACGGACCCGGGACGACGCGGCGGGAGAGGCCTTCGATAAGGTGGCCCGGGCCATCGGACTGGGCTATCCCGGCGGCCCCAAGATCGAGAAGGCGGCGCGGCTGGGCGATCCGGCGGCCATTGCCTTCCCCCGGGGCAAGGTGGACGATTCCGCCTACGATTTTTCCTTCAGCGGCATGAAGAGCGCCGTGCTGAATTATCTCAATCACGCCGAAATGACCGGCGAGACCGTATCCCAGGCGGACGTGGCCGCCTCCTTCCAGCAGGCGGTGGTGGACGTGCTCACGGACCATGCCGTCCGCGCGGCCCGGGAGCTGGGCGAGAAGAAGCTGGTGCTGGCAGGAGGCGTGGCCTCCAACGGCGCGCTCCGGGCGGGCCTTCAGGCTGCCTGCGCGAAGGAGGGCATCACCCTGTATCATCCCAGCCCCATCCTCTGCACGGACAATGCGGCCATGATCGGCGCCGCGGGCTATTATCGCTTTATGAAAGGCCGCCGGGACGGCTGGGATCTGAACGCGGTACCCGGCCTGCAGCTTTCGGAGGGCTGAGATGAAAAAGACCAGTGTGAATCTGACAGAGGGAAATATAGGAAAGCAGCTGATGGTGGTGGCCCTGCCCATCCTGCTCAGCAACTATATCCAGACGCTGTACAACAGCGCTGACAGTATCATTCTGGGACGTATGGTGGGCACGCAGGCGCTGGCCGCCGTGACTGCCTCGGATGACATTTCCAACCTGATCATCAATTTCTTCGTGGGGCTCTCCACCGGCGCGGGGGTGCTATTTTCCCGCTATTTCGGCGCCTCGAAGCACAAGGAGCTCAGCAAGGCCATCCACGTGAGCCTGCTGGCCTCCATGCTCCTGGGCCTGGTCATGTCCGTGATCGGCTTCGTGCTGGCGCCCTTCTTCCTGGGCGTGGTGAACTGCCCTGAGGACGTATTTGCCGACGCACTGCTGTATATCCGGGTCTACATGGTGGGAATCTTCTTCACCTCCATGTATAACGTGCTGTCCGGGGTCCTCCGGGCGGTGGGAGATACCAAGACCCCCACGAAGGTACTGATCATCACCAGCCTGATCAACGTGGGACTGAATATTTTCTCCGTGGCGGTGCTGCACATGGGCGTGCTGGGGGTGGCGCTGGCCACGATCATCGCGCAGGGCACCTCCGTGGTGATCGTGATGCGGCGGATGCTGCTGACAGACGACGTTTACCGGCTGCAGTTCAGGGAGCTGACGATGGACTGGGGCATCCTGAAGGAGATCTTCCGGCTGGGCATGCCCGCCGCCATCCAGAGCTGCATCATCTGCCTGTGCAATCTGCTGGTGCTGCGGTACCGCAACAGCTTCGGCTCCGCGGCCATGGCCGGCTCCGCGGCAGGCGGCAAGCTGGACAAGGCGCTGGCCCTCACCTCCCAGGCACTCGGACTTTCCATGACCACCTTCGTGGCGCAGAATCTGGGCGCAAAAAAGACCGACCGGGTCAAAAAAGGCGTCCGGATCGGCTGGATCACCAATATGGCAGCGGTGGTGCTGCTGGGCATACCCATGTATATCTTCGCCCCGCAGCTGGTCGGCCTGTTCACCAAGGACCAGGAGGCCATCGGCTACGGCGTCATCATGATGCGGCTGCTGGTGCCGCTGTATTTCCTGCAGGGCACGCAGCAGGTCTTCTGCAATGCGGTCCGGGGCGCGGGCTATTCCCTGGCCCCCATGCTGATGTCCCTGGGCGGCATGGTGCTGGTGCGGCAGATCGCGCTGCATCTCCTGATGCAGCATAACTATACCTACGCCAACGTATACCGGGCCTTCCCCATAGGCTGGGCCGCGGCCGCGGCGGCCAACGTGCTGTTCTTCCTCTTCGTGGCGATTCCGCGCATGCGGCAAATCGAAGCAGAGGAGGCATGAGGGCGCTCATGATCCGCTCTTTTTGAGGCGGAGGCCTCAAGCTTCTCTCTATGAGGCAGATGCCTCATGCTTCACGTTTCGGGGGGAAGGGACAGCTCAGAGTCGCGATTCTGCCCCGAGGTTCCTTTAGGAACCTCGAGGGAGCCCGTCGCGGCTTTGAGCGACTTCAAAGATTTGCGCAGCAAATCTTCCTTCGGCCGCAGCCCCTTCCCCCCCCGCCCCCTAACCCTTTTGGCCACCGCTCTGCGAGCTGATCGCGGTGACAAGGTTGAACTTAATTGCATACGTCGCTCCCCGCCGCCCGGCGGCAGCCTCACATTCAAAGGACG
>JAZLJI010000107.1:0-3311 GCA_045617825.1 Lachnospiraceae bacterium | reverse complement strand
GGCCGCGGACGCGACGCCGATCAGCAGCCCCAGGCTGTCGATCCATACGTCCTTGACGAGAGGCCCCCGCTTGGAGAAGATCTGCAGGGTCTCGTCGAGCAGGGCCGCCAGCATGCCCAGTCCCTGAGCCGCTGCCAGCCGGCCGTACGCCTTCAGGCCTTTGCCGAAGCGCGGGGGGCATAAAAGGCTCTCCAGACACAGACCCAGCGCCAGGAATTCCGTGAGGTGCGCGAGCTTCCGTACCAGTGCCTCCCGTCCGGCCAGAAAGGGAAGAATGCCCGCCAGGAAGCGGGTGACCCAGCTGCTCTCCGCCGCCGAAACGCTGCGGGGCATCAGGCTCTGGCCCCAGATAAAGCCCAGCAGCAGTACTAACAGCCATATTCTGCTCTTCTTCCGTTTCCGCAAGACCGTTCTCCCTTCCTCCGCTGCCGCGCGCTGTCCGCGCAGGTCAGCGGGGCGTAAGCGGCATATGATCTAATATTGTAAGATCCCCCTGCCGCCTTGTCAATAGAAAGCAGCGCTTCGGCTGACGTACGCCTATTGGAAAGCACCGGCAGGATTTGCCGTTTATTCCGCCGCGGCAGCCGAATAAGCGGCGTTATTTTTCTCAAATACGCCTTGGCAGGTCCTGCGTCTTTCGGTATAATAGATCATATATGAAATCTGCGGCCCGACGACAGGAGGAAGCCTATGGGAATCGAAGTCAATCATCTGCATAAAAGCTACGGAAACAAGGTCGTGGTGGAGGACCTGTCCTTTGCCATGGAAAAGCCCGGCGTATACGCCCTCCTGGGCACCAACGGCGCCGGCAAGACCACCTCGATCCGCATGATGCTGGGTATGCTGGCCAAGGACGGCGGCGAGGTGCTCTGGGACGGTGCGCCCCTCACCCTGGACCGCTGCAACGTGGGCTACCTGGCGGAGGAAAGAGGCCTGTACCCCAAATACGCGCTGATGGACCAGCTGCTGTATTTCGCGGCGCTGCGCGGCGTGCCGAAGGAGCTGGCGGAGTCCCGCATCCGTTCTCTGGCGAGGCGCCTGGAGGTGGAGGAATACCTGTACCCCCAGCAGACGGCTCCGGCGGCTCCCATGCTGGGACAGCGCGCCGGACTTGCGCGCGCGCCCCGGGTCAAGAAGGAAAAGCCCAAGCTGGCCGATCAGCTGTCCAAGGGCAACCAGCAGAAGATCCAGTTCATGGCCGCGCTGCTCTCCGATCCGGAGCTGATCGTGCTGGATGAGCCGCTTTCCGGTCTGGACCCGGTGAACACCGACCTGATCCGGGACGTGATCCGGGAGGAGATCGCCCGCGGCAAATACCTCATCATGTCCAGTCACCAGATGGCCACCGTGGAGGAATTCTGCACCGATATCACGATCATGGACCGCTCCCGGGCGATCCTGCAGGGAAACCTCAATACCATCAAGAAGAGCTACGGCCGCGTCAATCTGCACCTCAAATGCGAGGGCGACGCCCGTCCCTATATCGGCAGCTGCGGCATCACGCTGCTTTCCGAGAAGGAGCAGGAATATCAGCTGAAGGTGGAAAGCGAGGCACAGGCCGGGACGCTGCTGAAAGCCCTGATCGAGGCCGGCATCCCCATCGTCACCTTCGACCTCAGAGAGCCGTCGCTGCATGAGATCTTCGTAGAGAAGGTAGGTGAAGTTCATGAAGCTTAATACGGACCTTGCGGGAACCGGCAAAGTCTTCCGCTTTACCTTCCTGCAGCTCCTGAAATCCCGTTCCAACAAGATCACCATGATCCTCACGCTGGTGGTCGCCATGGCGGCGATACCGGTGATGAGCCTCCTGAAAAAGGATGACGCGCAGGCGCCGTTGGACCGCGTTCAGCTGGAGAACCGCACGCCGCTTTCCCTTGAGGGCGCCGAGGCCTGGTGCCGCAGCCAGGAGGGCTATGAGGACCTCCGGCTGGAGCTGGGAAAAACCGCCGATGCCCCGGAGGTCCTGGGCGTCCTTCTGGAGCAGGACGCGGCGGGCGTCTATACCCTCTCCCTGCAGAATCTGCCCGACGGAATATCGGTGGAAAAAGCGCGGTCCGTGATCTTCCTGCTGGATATCTGTATTTCCCGGGAAAAGGGAAAGGCGGCAGGCCTTACCGACGCCCAGCTCGCCTTGCTGGATAAAGAGGCCCACGTCTCCCATTACAGCTATGAGGACTATCTGACGCGGGAGGATGAGGAAGAGGAGGAATTCGACGAGGACGGCTACAACGTCCAGCTGGGCTATTCCATCCTGATCATGATGATCTGCGTCTATTCCGTCAGCTATATCGTCCGCTCGGTGATCGAGGAAAAATCCTCCAAGCTGGTGGATCTGCTGATGGTCAGTGTGAAGCCCATCGACCTGCTGCTGGGCAAGGTCCTGGCGGTGCTGGTCTTCGTGCTGCTGTATATGGCCCTGATGCTGGGCGGCGCCTTCCTCTCCTATCAGATCTGCGGGCTTTTCATGGACGTCAGCGCCGGCAGCCTCTCCTCGCTGAGCGGGCTTCTGCAAATGGAGCTCTCCCCTGTGGGGATCCTGGTGATCGTCGTCAGCAGCGTTCTGGGCTGCGTCGCCTTCGGTCTGCTGGCCGGGCTGTGCGGCGCCGGCTGCTCTCAGCTGGAGGACAGCGGCGGCGCCATGGGGACCTGCATGCTCCTGATCATGCTCGGCTACTTCGTCTCCATGTTTGCCGGGATGGGGATGGGTGCAGGCGGCTCCGTGACCGCCGTCCTGTCTGTCCTGCCCGTGCTGTCCATGTTCATGGCTCCGCTGGGCTTCATGCGCGGGGAGCTGAGCTTCGGCATGGTCGGCCTGTCCTGGATCCTGGAGCTGATTTTCCTGCTGCTGATCCTGGTCCTGGCGGCCAAGGTCTACAGCGACCTGATCATCTATAACGGCAAACGCCTCAGCCTGAAGCAGATTCTGCAGATGGCGAAGGGAAAGGAGGCCCGCGCATGAGATCCCTGCTGACCGTATTCCGTTTTACCTTAAAGCAGCAATTCGCGGTGAAGAGCGTCCGGGTCCTCACCGTCGTGCTGGCGCTCATCCTCTTCCTGACCCCCGCGGTGACCATGACCGCGATCGAGCTGAACCGCAGGCCCGAGGATCCGGACGATCCGCAGGAGCAGCTGGACGATTACAGCGCGGCCGGCGTCGATGCCGTATTTTACGTGACCGATACCCGGGACGGCTTTGCCTGGGATTCCCTGGCGGCCGTGCGCCTGCCGGATTATGAAGAGGTGCCCTTTACCCACTGCGAAAGCCTGGAGCAGGGCAGGGCCCAGGCCGCGGGCGGCGGCCGGGGCCTCAT
>JAZLJI010000106.1:0-18598 GCA_045617825.1 Lachnospiraceae bacterium | reverse complement strand
GGCGTCCGATTTGGTACAGTGAATAAAATATGCTATTACCTGCAATGTGATGTGGGTGATATTCTCAAATTCGATGGCAATTTGGAGGAAGATGATGAAAACTAAGAGCATTATCATAATCGTTTGTTGTATTATCTTGGCTGCTTTTTCGCTTGGCGCGACAGGCGTGATAAAAGTGAAAAATGAGGCTGCCCAAGAAAGCCAAGACTCAGACCGTCTGATTGGTGTTTTGATTACCAAAGAATATCTCGATTTATCTGATCATGAACGCTACTTCAACGATAACATCAAAAAGATTTTGAACGGTCGGGAAGTAAGCGAAGCTGAAAGTGCGAAGTATCGGGGACACCTTTATGCAGCACTTGTTGAAACAAGTCTTCAGAATGAGAACGGAGATACTATTGCAACCAAAGAGTATGTTTTCGATGATGTTGATGGTATCCGCTTTTTCGCACCGTTTATCAATGAGGAATCCGGGGCATATTGGAGCACGAATATTGACGAAGGAATAGCTGACTGTAATACTCATTTTTTATCAAAAGATGATGGTGAAAGCGTATCACTGAAAGGAACAATTTATGTCGCCTCACATAACAGCTTAGGCAATTTTTATTTTAATCCTGTTTATCAATCATCAAATGGCGAAGTTTATGCTGTCAGTGGCAGCGGAGTATTTTTAGGCGATGGAAATGTACCAGGAGTCTCATGGAGTCAAAAAATAACGGAAAATCGGGAAATGGCGTCAGGTGAAACAAACACCTCGTCCGGTACTGATGTTGAAGTGACAGTATGTGTTATAGATGAACCGATCAATATCGCACTTCTGCAATTTGACAACAAAAATGAATTATTAGCAGTTAAAGAGTATCTTCCCGGAACTATGCCTGAACACATAGACGCACTTTCCGATACACAATATATCATTATCGAATCCGTTTCCGATCAGGATGTGAGCCGCACTTTGTTCCAGAAAACAGATGAAACTTTGTTTTCATTCTATTGTCGTGAAGATGGATTATGTATAAAACGATCAAGTGAGATCGCTTGGAAGGACTAAATGGAAACGAGATAAATACTTGTTCAGCACAAGCAGCCGGGTACGCCAATACCCGGCTGCTGTCTGATAAAGATAATACGTCGCAAAGAAGCGCCCTTCGTTTTTCAGTTCTGCCTTCATCCCGGCCTTTTGGCTCAGAGGCAGTATTCCCGGATGAACCTTGCCACCCCGTCCTCCTCATTGGAGAAGGTGAGGAAATTGGCAGCCGCCTGCGCCTCGGGGCAGGCATTTGCCATGGCGACGCCCACCGCGGCGGCGGAGATCATCGGCACGTCGTTGCTGCCGTCGCCGAAGGCCATGGTGTTCTCCTGCCCGAAGCCCAGCGCCTCCGCCAGGCCCACCAGCGCGTCGCCCTTGTTGGCCCGCACGTGGTTGAATTCCACGTTTTCGTCCTTCGCGGAGCAGGTGCAGATGATGTCCGGGAACAGCTCGGCCCCGTGGAGCAGGCCGTATTGCTGGAAATCGTGGTCCAGGGTAAAATACTGGATCTTCTGAATGTTGCTGCCCCTCTTCGCGATGAAATCCTTCAGCTCGGGCACCGACTGCCGCGTGTCCCGCATGAACTGCAGATAAAAGGGATCCTGCACGTACCGCTCCGCGTTGTCCTTGAAGGCGCCGGTGATCCAGCCCGCGTCCTCCATATAGCAGTCGTAAAGCACCGGCTTGCCGTCCAGATAGCGCATGATGTCCAGCGCCTCCGCCAGCGGGATCTCGGCGGTGTACAGCTTCTTCCCGGTGGTCAGCTCCGCCACGGAAGCGCCGTTGATATTGATGCAGTAGTGCACGAAGGGCATTTCCCGAATGATCCTGGGCATGGCCGCAAAATACCGCCCCGTGGAGGGCACGATCTCGATGCCCCGCCGGGCCGCCTCCGCCAGCGTTTCATAGGTATAGGGCGTGATCTTTTTCTCTCCGGTGAGCAGCGTCCCGTCCAGATCCAGTCCGATCACGCGAATGTCCCGATAAGCCATTTTCTTTTCCTTTCCGTGCCGCCCGCACCGGCAAATGCCTGCCGTCTTTCTGTCCGCCGCCCGCGCAGGCCGGTGCCTGCCGTCTTCTTTCCGTCCCGTCCGCAGCGGCAAATGCCCGCCGGAGGGCGGCCTTCCCCGGCCGCGGCTAATGCCCAGTGTAGCATTTTTTGCCGCGCGGGACAAGGGCTTGCTTGACAGAACGTCCGATTTTCACTACACTGAAGGAGCCCCGCAGACTGCGGGGCAGGGAGGAGCTGCTGAAATGCTTGCCATTACAGACGGTCTTTTGGTCTTTCCGGAGGAGATCCGCCGGGGCGTGCTGCTGCTGGAGGGGGACCGGATCCTCGGCTGCGCAGAAACGGTCCCCGACGGCGCCGAGGTGCTTTCCGCGGAAGGGCTGTACGTGGGCCCGGGGCTGATCGACGAGCATCTGCACGGCTTCAGCAAGGGAGCCGAGGCCTACGATATCGTGGACAGCCTGCGGGACACCGCGCTGGCGCATTTGCGGGCCGGGACCACCGCCCTGCTGCCCTCTCCCTCCTATTCCTTCCGCATGGACCGCTACCTTTCCGTGATTGAGGAAAGCCTGGCGCTGATGGAGCAGGGCGATACGCCCATCGTCGGCATCCATCTGGAGGGCCCCTACATCAACCCGCACCAGGGCGCAGGCCGCAAATACGCCTGGAAATATACGGATGAAGCCCTCACCCGCCTGCTGGAGGCCGGAAAGAGCCGCATCCTGACCTGCACCTATGCGCCGGAAATGCCGCACGGGCCTCAGGTGGAGGCGCTGCTGTCCCGCTACGGGATCATCCCCGCCATCGGCCACACTCAGGCGGACCCGGAGAGCCTCTGCCGCGCCGTCCGGGCCGGGGCGAAGCTCGCCACGCACCTGTACGACGGCATGGGCCATTACCTGGGCATCCACGCCTTCGATCTCACCGGCGATCCCCAGGATTCCGTATCGGCCGTGCTGCTCAGCCTGCCCGGCCTCGCGTATGAGCTGATCTGCGACTCCCGGGGCATCCACGCCACGCCTTCGAGCATCCGCCTGGCCTACCGGGTCGCCGGAGAGGACGGCATCATCCTGATCTCCGACTGCACCTGCTATAAGCGCGGCGAATACCGGCCGGAGGATTTTCCGGCGGAGGATATCCGCAGCGCGCCGGATCTCAACATCACGCCGAACGGCACGGTCTTCGGCAGCCGCCTGACGGTGGCGGACTGCGCCGCGAATTTCAAGAAAGTCACGGGGGCGGACATGCGGGTCTGCTTCAAATGCGCCTCCACCAACTCAGCCAGGGTGCTGGGGCTCGAAAAGGACCGCGGCTCGCTGCTCCCCGGCCGGCTGGCCGATCTGGTCTTCGCGGACGGAGACTTCGGCATCCGGCGGGTCATTTTCCGCGGGAAGGAGGTCCCGCGGGAGCCTTTAAGATAAAGGGCCCGGCAAAAGCCCCGGCATATCGGTCCGTGGGCCGCTCCTTCGGACGTGCCCGGGCGGCTTTGCGCATGAAAAAGCGGTCTCCCTCATCGGGAGACCGCTTTTCTTTTTTTGCGCTCAGCCTGCGCCCTCCGCTTTCGTGAACAGCAGCAGGAACACCACCGCGGCCGCCAGGAAGACCGCCCCGGTCCAGAGGAGGAACAGCCAGACGCCGCCCCGCTTTTCTTCCTTGTCCGCGCAGTAGTCATACAGGGACTGCGTCTTTCCCAGCCTTTTGGGGAAGATCAGGTGCAGACCGCTGCTGACGATATAGCTGATCGTATCAAAGGCGCCCTTCGAGGACAGCCAGGTCAGCACGCCCGCCAGCGCCAGAAAGATCCCGGGGACGAAGCAGGCGTCGCAGAGGATCATGTACTGCTGGGCAGTCTCTCCTGCCTCCTTGAAGAGGGCATAGTCCTCCGCCCGGAGAACGCCCCAGGCCATAAGAAGCCCTACGGCAAAGGCGATCCCGTACTTGATCCAGCCCTTCATGCCTGCTCCGCGTCTTTGGCCCGGATCTCCTCCAGGTATTTCTTTTCCTCAGCCGTGTTGCAGAGCACGAAATGTCCCGGAATGATCTCCCGGAAGGAGGGCTGCTCCTCGCTGTAGTCGTGATCCCGCAGCGGCACGTAGGTGATACGCTTCCGCTGCTTCTCGTATTCGGGATCCGGCAGAGGGATCGCGGAGAACAGGGACTTGGTGTAGGGATGCAGCGGGTGCCGGAAGATCTCGTCGGAATCCGCCAGCTCGACCATTTTGCCGAAATACATCACGCCGATGCGGTCGGAGAAATACTTCACTACGGAAATATCGTGGGCGATGAACATGACGGTCATCCCCATTTCCCGGCGCAGATCGTTCAGCAGGTTGATGACCTGGGCCTGGATGGACACGTCCAGCGCGGACACGGGCTCGTCGGCGATGATCATCTCGGGCTTCATGATCACGGCCCGGGCCACACCGATCCTCTGGCGCTGTCCGCCGGAAAATTCGTGCGGGTACCGGCCGGCATGCTCCCGGACGAAGCCCACCTTCTCCAGCACCTGATAGACCTCGTTCTCGATGGTCTTCTTGTCCTTGACCTTCTGGATGGTCAGGCCTTCGGCAATGATCTCCGCCACGGTCATACGGGGGTCCAGAGAGGCCACGGGATCCTGGAAGATCATCTGGATCTTGGTCACCAGATTCTCCCGGCGGAGCTCCTCCAGCTTATCGGCGCAGGCCTTGCGGGCGGCCTTCTTTTCCTCCTCGCTGCCGGCCTTCTCCAAAGCCGCTGCCAGCTCGGCTTCGGCTTCGGCCTTCGCCGCGGCCATGTATTTCTTGTTGTAATTCTTGTGATCGTCCTTGGCCCTGCGGATCTCCTCCTGCTGGGCCGCGATAAATTCCTTGCTCTGCTGCTTCCGGGCCTTCATCCTCGCGTCCTTGTCGGCAGCGCTCAGCGCGCCGTCCGCCTTGATGGCCGCCAGTTCCTCCTGCAGATCCGCCTTTTCCTTCTTGATGGCGTTCTTATAGGACAGGGTGCCCGCCGCGATGCGCTGGCCCTTGAAGTAAATATTGCCGGAGGTGATATCGTACAGCCGGATGATCGAGCGGCCGGTGGTGGTCTTGCCGCAGCCGGACTCGCCTACCAGGCCGAAGGCCTCGCCCTTTTTGATCTCAAAGCTGACGTCGTCCACCGCCTTGGTGGGTCCGAAATACTGGCAGAGATGCTCGACCTTCAGCAGGACCTCATCATTCTTCTGGTCTTTACTGTTTTCCATCATTATTCCGCCCTTCCTTCATTCTCGCAATACGGTCCGTCACGATCTTGGGAGGATCGATCTTCGGCGCATCCGGATGCAGCAGCCAGGTCGCCGCCATATGGGTATCCGATACCTCAAACATCGGCGGCTGCTGCTCGAAATCGATGGCCAGCGCGTATTTGTTGCGCTCCGCGAAGGCATCGCCCTTGGGAGGATAGATCATGTCGGGCGGCGTTCCGGGGATCGCCTCCAGCTTGTCGTTGGTGTCCAGATCCGGCATGGAGGACAGCAGGGCCCAGGTGTAGGGGTGGACCGGATGATAGAAAATGTCCTCGGAGGTACCCATCTCCACGATGCGGCCGGCGTACATGACCGCGATCTTATCGGCCATATTGGCCACCACGCCCAGGTCATGGGTAATGAAAATGATGGACAGGTTCCGCTCCCGCTTCAGCTTATTGATCAGCTCCAGGATCTGGGCCTGGATGGTCACGTCCAGCGCCGTGGTGGGCTCGTCGCAGATCAGGATGTCCGGATTTGCCGCCAGAGCGATGGCGATCACGATCCTCTGGCGCATACCGCCGGAGAATTCGAAGGGATACTGCTTGTATCTGAGACGCGGTTCGGGGATACCGACCTCCTCCATCAGCTTGATGGCTCTCACCTTGGCCATGGAGCGGGTCACCTTGTTGACGATGCCGGAAGCGTTCTTCTTCAGGTATTCCATCAGCTCCGCCATTTCCGCGCGGTAATCCCGGCTGTCCCGGTTGTCCAGGACGCTGCGGTAGTCCGCCTCCAGACGGTCCGCGATCTTCGTCATGTTCTCGCGCACCAGGGCGAAATCCACCGTCGCCAGAGGCGTGGGCTTCCATTCGGGCTCGTACCCGTTCTTATCGATAAAGGCCTGGTACTTGGCCTGCTGCTTGGCAAAGCGCTTCTCCTCGGCAGGGTTGTTCTTCACGCCCCGCTCGAAGCTGGCCACCTGGGCCCGGAAGCTGGATTCAAAGGTATAGGCGGTGCTGTCCTTGACGATCTCGATGGGGTCGATGGACTTCTTCACCAGAGCGCCCAGGGAATCCGCCAGCGCCGTGAAATCGGCCGTACCGGATTTTTCATTCGCCAGCACGGGCTTCGCGATGGCCAGGCCCTTCAGCACCTCTTCCTTGGCGGTGAAATGCTCCTCCGCGGACTTCTTCAGTGCCTTCGCGCCCAGCTCGGAAAAGCGCTCCAGGAAATGCTCCTCCAGATACTGCTGCAGGAAGGCGTTCTGCTTCTCCACCGGCAGCTCCGGCAGAGCCTCCTTCGCGAAGGTCAGATAATAGCCCATGGAGAAGAAATCCGGAGCGGTCTTCTGATCCGCCTCTGCGGCGATCTCCCGCATCCGGCTCAAGGGGGCCGTCAGGTTCTGATACTCTGCAGCCTTGCCCTCCTTGCCCATGCCGTCGCGGACCTGCGCCATGGCGTTCTTCATCGCTGCGGCGTCGTCTCCCGCCACCACGTATTCGTGGAAGCATTTGCCGGCAAAGGTCAGGATCTCCTTCAGATCCGCCTTGGGATCCTTGAAGGCCTTCTTTTCGATCAGGAAAAGGGCGTTGTCCAGCTCGGGCAGCAGCTCGGTCACCGCTTCCCGCGCCTCATTGTAGGCCTTTTCCAGCTCGGTATGCTTCGTTTCAAAGCGCTTGAAATCGCTGCAGAGCCGATCCGCCTCCGCCTGCTCGCCGGCATCGGCCGCCGCCTCGCGCATCAGCTTGTTCAGCAGACTGCTCACCCGCTCGAACTCGGCCTTGCTGTTCTTCTGGCGGGCCTTGCCCTTCAGCAGCATGGCCTCCGTCAGCTGGTTGCCGATCTTCATGATCGGGTTCAGGGAGGACAGCGGATCCTGGAAGATCATGGCGATCTTGTCGCCTCTGATCCGGTAGAAATCGTCCTCGGATATTTTCAGCAGGTCCATGCCGTCGTAGAGGATCTCGCCGCCCTCATTGATGGCGTTGCCCGCCTGGATGCCCAGGATAGCCTTGGAGGTGACGGATTTGCCGGAACCGGATTCGCCCACGATGGCCAGGGTCTCCCCCTCCTTCAGGTCGAAGCTGATGCCCCGGACCGCCTGGACCTTGCCGGACACGGTCCGGAAGGAAATACGCAGATCTCTGACTTCGAGTTTATTTGCCATGTCGTCAGCCCTCCGATCCCCTGAGAGCAGGGTTAAAGGCATCCCTGAGTCCGTTGCCGAAGAGGTTGAAGGAGATCTCCAGCAGCGCGATGAATACCGCAGGGAACAGAATGATGTGAGGATAGGTGTACAGGTAGCCCTGACCGTTGGCCAGCATGGAACCGATACTGGTCAGACTCGAGGTCTCGAAGCTCACGATGCCCAGGTAGGACAGCATGGACTCGGAGAAGATGACGCCGGGGATGGACAGTACGGAGCCGGTGATGATGGTACCGATGGCGTTCGGGAAGATGTGCTTGAACATCAGCCGCCAGTCCTTAGCACCCAGGGTCCGGGCCGCCAGGATGTACTCCTGCCGCTTGAAGCGGTAGAACTGCATACGCACGGTGGAGGCCATGCCGACCCAGCCTGTCAGCACGAAGGCAAAGAGCAGGGAAGGCAGCACGCCGACCTTATGCGCCAAATGCAGCTGGAACAGGGTCGCCACCACGATGAAGGGCACCGACGCCAGAATATCGGAAACACGTTCCAGAATGATGTCCACCGCGCCGCCGTAGTAGCCCTCCACGGCACCGTAGATCGCGCCGATGGTCAGGTTGATGGCCGACACGCAGATAGCCAGGATGAAGGACAGTCTGGCACCGATAGCCAGGCAGGTCAGGATATCCTGACCGTAGTTGTTCGTACCGAAGAGGAAGTTCGGTTCAAAGCCCTTCTGGTAGATGAAGTACTCATGATAATCCACCCGGACCTTGTAGCCGGTCTGGTTCTTCACGGCATAGACGTACCAGCTCTGGCCGTCCGCGCCGCCGTTGTCGCCCTCGATGAGCAGGCTCTCGTAGCCGGCCTTGCCCTTATTTTCCGAGGTCAGATAGTTGGGGATATAGTCGCCCTTCTCGTCCCGGAGCGCCGCTCCGTTGCTGGTGGAGGATTCATCCGCCAGCTTGTACCAGAAGTTGGCGCCGCCGCGGCCCATCACGTAATTGGTCTTGTGGGTGGCAGGCACCGGGTACAGCACCTGTCTGCCGGTGCTGTTCTGATACGCCTGCAGCGCCTCGTATTCCGCCTTGGACAGGTTCAGGAAGGCAAAGCCCACGTTATTGTAGGTGTCGAAGCGAATGGTGTAGGAGCCGCTGCCGTCCTCCGGCTCGGACAGGATCTCCCGCATGGCGGGAGCGCCGCATTCCAGACCCAGAGCGCCGTAATAATCCACGCCGCTGGACTGGACCGTCATTTTCTTGCTGCCGTCCCAGATTCCCAGCTTAGACAGGGTCTTGCTTCTGGGCAGCACGCAGGCATAGTAGGGATCGCGGAAATTGACGTCGTACTCGGTGCAGAAGGGCACGATGATCGCGAAGAGCATCAGCAGGATGATGATCACCGCCGCGGTCACGGAGCTGGCGTTCCGACGGAAGCGGATCCAGGCATCCTTAAAATAGCCGATCGGCTTGGTCTCCAGGCGCTTATCGAAGATCCGTTCATCGCTGCGGGCGAACTGCAGCTTGGCTTTATCCACTTCGGGAAATACGTTCTGCTTCATTTCTTCGCCCCCATTCTGATCCGGGGATCGATAAAGCCGTAGCTGATATCGATCACGATACCGGAGGCCAGCCCGATGACCGTATAGAACACCGTCAGCGCCATAAAGAAGTTATAATCCCGAAGGTTGATGGAGGTCACGTACAGACTGCCCACACCGGGGATAGAGAAGATATTTTCTATGATCAAGGAGCCACCGAGGATACCGATGAACTCACCGATTATCATGGGTAAAATGACCACCATGGCATTGCGCATGGCATGCCGGGAAATGGCCTGGGCTCTGGTCAGACCCTTGGTCTGGGCCAGCAGCATATAGTCGCCGGTAAGCACCTCCGACAGCTCCGCGCGGGTATAACGGGTCAGGCCCGCCACCACGCCGAAGCCCAGGGAAATAATGGCCGGCAGCATGGAAAGAAACATCTTTCCGCTCAGGAGCGCCGCGTCCTGCTGCGAATAGATCGTCAGCGGGAACAGCTGCAGCTTATAGCAGAGGAAATACTGCACCAGGAAGGCGTATACGTAGCTGGGCACGGAGTAGAAAACGATGACCAACGTGGAGATCACGTGATCCTGCCACTTGTTCTTCTTCAGCGCAGCATAGATACCGAAGATCAGACCGATGGGGATCGCGATCAGGATCGAATACAGATTGACCAGCACCGTATACGGCAGCTTGGTCATCATGATCTTCCAGATGCTCAGACCCTCGTACATCTGCTCTCCCACGCCCCAGTCCCATTCGGTGACGATCAGACGCAGATAGCGATAATACTGCACCATGATAGGCTTGTTGTAGCCCATCAGCTCACGTTTTGCCAAAATCAAATTGACGTCGCGGCCCATGACCTTGATAGCAGGCAGGGGCAGCAGCTTGATCAGTACGAAGCACATGGTCATGATCACCAGCAGGGTGAAGAACATGAGCCCGATACGTTTCAGCACATATTTTACCATGATAACCATCCTGAAGCGGCATTTGCCGTAGTTTTTGCGTTAGAGTATCAAAATCCGTACAGCCCCCTTTGCGGAAGCTGTACGGATCGAAGCGGGACCGCCGGGCCGAAGCCGGCCCGGACATCCCACTTATGCATTAATAAGTCTGATTAGCCTTGATGGCAGCCCATTCGGTATCGTCGTAGTTGAAGGTGGTGAAGGCGATACCGCCGAAGCCTACCAGCTGCAGATAAGCATCGCTGGCGCTTTCGACCTTGCGGGAGTTCAGGCTGGCCACATTGCGGTAGTACACGGAGAAGGTGGTGAACTGGTTCAGGAACTGATATTCCATCTCAGCCAGCATCGCGCAGCGGGTCTCGTAGCTGTAGTCGGAGATAGAACCGAGCTCAGCAGCGATATCGTTCGATACGGAGCCAATCCAGTCAGCCCAATCGTGCAGAGAGTGAGTGTACTCTTTGCCGTCAATGGTGAAGGCCACCGGGATATCCTCGGTACGGAAGCCGTATTCCATCTGGTTGCCGGATCCGTCGGAGGCATCGGTGTAGCACTGGTTCAGGATAGTGAAGGGCTGCATGGCAGCGCCGCCCCAGGTGGTGAAGATCATGTCGGCATTGCCGGAGTACATGGTCTCGTAGTAGTCAGCGTCTACGGTCATGGTCATGGTCACCTTGCCCTCGAAGTCAGTGCCCTTGCAGGCCTCTTCCAGCTGGGTCTTGAAGTAGGTGAACATCTTGACGTAGATCTCGTCCTCGGCGTATACGCGGAAGTCGATGGAGATAGGGGAGGTGCCGTCGTAAACGGAAGCGGCAACAGCCTTATCGTAAGCGATCTGCATCAGTTCCTTGGCGTAGTCCATGTCATAGCCGGTGATGGCGTCATAGGCTTCGTCCAGATCGTCGAAATCCTTGCCGGCGCCGTATTCCAGACCGAACAGGCGGACCAGAGCGTCCTTGGCAGCATCGTTTTCACGGTACAGACCGCCGGTGAAAGGATTGTAGCAGTACATGTAGTTCAGCAGGCCGTAACCGGCTTCACCGGCAGAGGTGTAAGCGGAGGCGAACTGAGTGTTGTCCACGGCGTAGCAGAAGGCCTTGCGGAATTCCATAACGCTCAGGATCTGAGAGTTGGTGCCGTGAGCCAGCAGGGACTCATAGTTGGTGTTGAAGGAGACCTTGGTGGTATAGTCCTGAGGAGTATACACGATGCGGTCGCTGGTGGCGTAGGTATTCATATCGTCGGACTCCAGGGACACACCGTCCAGGTCGCCGGCCAGGAAGGCCAGCAGAGCAGTCTTGTGTTCCTTGATGACTTCTACGTAATACTTATCCATCTGATACTGGCCTTTGTGCTTGCCGTCGGCATAGCCGTACCAGTTGTCGTTGCGTTCCAGGGTGATCTGCTTATCCAGCTCATAGCCGGTCAGCTTGTAAGGACCGTAGCTGATGGTGTTGTCCAGAGCGGTGAAGTAGTTCGTGGTGATGGAAGCCACGGAATCGGGATTGGCGATAGCGTCGTTGAAGCTGATCTCCTTGCCGTCGGCATCCCAGAAGGTCTTGCAGGTCTCGTACAGCGGTTCGTAAACGATCCAGTTGCTGGACAGGCTGTAAGGCAGATAGAAGGAAGCCTCTTCGATGGGCTTGGTGTAGATGATATCGATGGTGTAATCATCGACCTTGACCAGACCTACGTCCTCCCAGGTGGTCGGAGGCAGCTCTTCCATGGTGCCCAGGTAGGTGGTGGCGTAGGCGGCGTACTGCTTGCCTTCCGCCAGATAGGTCTCATAGATGTACTTGGCGGAGACCCATTCCTCGGGAGTGCCCTTGGCGGCATCGGCCAGGTCATGGTACTTCACTTCGTCGGTGATGACAACGTACTGAGGGCAATCGTTGCCCTTCTCGTCCTTCATGCCTTCCAGGCCCCAGAAGCCCCACATATCCACGTAGATCTCCTTGCCGGCAGCGATGGCAGCGGCCAGGTCCTCAACAGCGGTCCAGGTGGTGTTGGCAGCCTTGGTGAAGATGTAATCGGCAGCGTAGCTGTTGTACTGCTTGCCTTCTGCCAGATAGGTATCATAGATATACTTGGCGGAGACCCATTCCTCGTCGGTGCCCTTGGCGGCATCGGCCAGGTCATGGTACTTCACTTCGTCGGTGATGGCAACGTACTGAGGGCAATCGTTACCCTGCTCGTCCTTCATGCCTTCCAGGCCCCAGAAGCCCCACATATCAACGTACAGCTCTGCGCCGGAAGCCACAGCGGCAGCCAGATCCTCGATGGCATCGTAGGTATCGCCGCCGGCGGAATACAGATAGCCCTTCGCGCCCACGATGACCTGGTCACCGGCATAGTAAGAGTCGGCACGGCGGTTCAGCATCTTGGGGTTCAGCTGCTGCTGCATGGAATAAATGTAGGTGTCAGCGTTGATGGGAGTCTTGTTGGCGTCATCCCAAACAGCGTTCTTGTTCAGAGCGATACGCCAGGCCTTGGCGGTCTCGCCTTCTGCCACGCCGAATTTGCCGACGTACTCGGAGGTCACGTCAACGGGGAATTCAGCTGCCATCTCCGGTACTACGGAGTAACCGCTCTTATCGGAGTTCAGGGCAAAGCCGTACAGACCCATGGTGATGTAGTCCAGGATCAGGGAGTCCTCGTTGGTTTCCCAGGTATGAGGGTTCCAGTCCAGACCGCTGCCCATAGCGCCCATATAGTCGTTAAAGGTGTAGTACTTGGGATCGGTGTAGTCCTTGCCCGCGATACCGGCGTAGACGTCGGTGCTCACCGTGGAGCCGGTGCCGCCGCTGGTCTTGGCCGTGGTGATGCTGCCGCCCTTCTGGGTGGTGTACACATCAGGATCGTCCCAGTTCTCAGCCTGAACAAAAGGATTTTCTTCCTTTGATTCCTGAGTCGCATCAGTTGCTTTTTCGCTCTGCTTCTCAGTGGACTTGGTTTCCTTGGACTCGGTGGATGCGGTATTGTTATTGCCGCAGGCGGCAAGGCCCAGGACCATGACCAGTACGAGCAGCAGGCTCAGTGCTTTCTTCATGTTTTCTCTCCTTTTTTATTGATTTGAAAAGCATACACTTTCCGCCACTGCATACTTCCGCAATGTAGCAGTGTTATTGTACACGAAAAATGCCAAAAGTCAAGTTTTGCGGCGGCCCTTTATTTCAAATGACGGCAAATTCATAAATTTATTAGCAATACTCACTCATATATATTAGTAAATAAAGTGCAGCCGGCCCGTCATCGGCCGCAGGGCGGCGGAGTCCGCGGCTCTCCGATTCCCTCGGAAAGGGCTTTGATGGAGCGTGAATACTCGGAGGGCGACATCCCGGTCATTTTTTTGAAGGTCCGCGAAAAATAGCCCAGGGAGGAGAAGCCCAGCCTGACCGCGATCTGGGAGAACTGGTCGTCGGACTGTCTGATCAGCACCCGGGCTTTTTCGATCTTCATACGGCTGAAGGCCTCAATGGGACCGCAGGCTTCCTTTTTCCGGAAAATGCGGAACAGCTGGGCGCGGCTCATCAGACTGTCCGCGCAGATTTCCTCCACCGTCAGCATTTGCCCGATATGCGTTTCAAAGAAGCGGCGGACCCGAAGGTATTTCACCTCCAGATCGTGGGCAGAGGTCAGCCGTTCATGCGCGGCTTCCCGCGCCTTTTCCGCCGCGCCGCCGGCCGTTCGCCGCATCAGATGCAGCAGGAACACCGTCAGATACGCCGTCAGCAGCTGCTCCGCCCCCGGGTCCTTCGGCTCCGATCGGACCAGCCGGTAGGCATAGGGATCATCCAAACGATGGCTGAACGCCCGGCGGGCCTCTCCCAGGATCGCCCCCAGCAGTCTTTTCTCCCCGTCATCCAGAGAAAGGACCTTTCCGCGGAAATAGGACATGGCAGGGTCCCGGCAGGAAAACGCGATGACCATCAGATCCGGGGCGGAATGGCGCGTCGCCCTGACGTCGTGAAACTCGCCCGGCTTATGGAAAGCGATCTGGTCCTTATGCAGCAGCAGCCGGCGGTCACCGGCGGCCACCGTCACCTCTCCCCGGTCCACGCACACGAATTCCCAGAAATCGTGCCGTTCTCCCTCAAAGACGAAATCCTTCGCGTATTCGAAATAATGAACGGAATAGAGCCTTTCGATTGAGATCAGAGTACTCGGTTCGATCCCTTCATAGGGCAGTTCGATCATGGCAGCCCGCCTCCTTCTGCGACGATAATGCAAGTATTTGATATTATAGTGCAAATTTCTTCTGCTGTAAACGGTATAATCAGGCTAAAGGACTTCAGCGTTTCGCCGTCCTCATCAAACCGCAGGAGGTTTTCCGTCATGATCCAATTCGGTACCGGCGGCTGGCGTGCCGTCATCGGTGAAGGCTTCACCCGTTCCCATCTTGAGCTCCTGAGTGCCGCGCTGGCGGACAAAATGATCGCCGAGGGCGCAGCCGGGCAGGGGCTCGTCATCGGCTACGACCGGCGCTTTCTGTCCAAGGAAGCCATGCAGTGGATGGCGCAGGTATTTGCCGCAAAGGGGATCCCCGCCCGGCTGATCAATAAATCCGCGCCCACACCGCTGGCGATGTATTACGTCATGGCGCATCGGCTGCCCTACGGTCTGATGGTGACCGCCAGCCACAACCCGGCCATCTACAACGGGGTCAAGGTCTTCACGGCCGGAGGCAGGGACGCCGAGGTCGCCGTAACGGAGGATATCGAAAAATACGCCCGCGCCATTGCGGAAGGCGGGCAGCCCATTCCCGTCCTCAGATATGAGGAGGCACTGAAGCGGGGGCTGATCGAAGAGATCTATCCCATCAACGAATATCTGGACAGTATCCTCAGCGTCATCGACACCGAGGCCATCCGCAGGGCCAGGCTCCGGGTGATCCTGGATCCCATGTACGGCGTGAGCGAGACCTCGATCAAGACCCTGCTGATCTCCTCCCGCTGCGAGGTGGACACCATCAACGGGCAGCACGACCCCTTATTCGGCGGCAAGCTCCCGGCGCCCAGTGAAAAGGCGCTCCGCAATCTCTCCTATTACGTGGACAGCTACGGCTATGACATCGGCATCGCCACGGACGGCGACGCGGACCGCATCGGCGTGGTGGACAACAACGGGCGCTATCTGTCCCCGAACGATATCCTGATCGTCCTGTACTATTATCTGGTGAAATACAAAGGGCTCCGCGGTCCCGTGGTGCGCAACCTCTGCACCACGCACGTGCTGGACCGGCTGGCGGAAATGTTCGGCGAGCACTGCTATGAGGTCCCCGTGGGCTTCAAGCATATCTCCGCCAAAATGACCGGGGTCGATGCCCTTATCGGCGGAGAAAGCTCCGGCGGGCTCTCTATCAAGGGGCATATCCACGGCAAGGACGGGGTATATGCCGCGGCGCTTCTGGTGGAAATGCTGGCGGTGACCGGGAAAAAGATGAGTGAGATCTTCGACGAGATCAGAGGCCTGGTCGGGGATCCCGCTTTTTTGGAAAATAACTTCAGCTTTCTGCCGGAGCAGAAGCCGCTGCTGCTGAAGCTCATTATGGAAGACAAACGTCTTCCGGAGCTGCCCTTTGCCGTCGATCACGTATCTTATCTGGACGGCTGCAAGGTATACTTCAAAAACGGCGGCTGGGTCAGCGTGCGCTTCTCCGGGACCGAGCCGCTGCTGCGCATCTTCGCGGAAATGCCGGACAGGGAAGCCGCCCTGTCGGTGTCCGAATGCTTCCGCAGCTTTCTGGGGATATGACGATGGACGGGGCGATGTCTGCTCTGCTGCCGATCCTGCGGGAATTTGACCTTCCCGGGCAGCCGCTTTCCTGCTCCTGTCCCTCCGGCGGGCATATCAACCGGACCTTCCGGCTGCATTATCCGGAACGGGACTATATCCTTCAGCGGATCAATACCGCCGTATTCCGGCAGCCCCGCGAGCTGATGCGGAACATCCTCACCGTGACCGACCACCTGCGCGGCAAGATCCTGCAGCGCGGCGGAGATCCGGAGCGCGAGACACTGACACCGGTATTTGCCCGGGACGGCGCGGCCTTTCTGGTCGACGCGGAGGGGGAATACTGGCGCTGCTTCCTTTATGTCCGCGATTCCCGCTGCTATGAGGGGAAGGTGCCGCCCGAGCAATTCGGCAAATGCGGAAGGGCCTTCGGATATTTTCTGGCCCAGCTGGCAGACCTTCCCGCCGACACACTGAGCGTTACCATTCCCGACTTTCATCATACCCGCCGGCGCATGCTCCGTTTTCAGGAGGTCCTTCGGCAGGATCCGGCCGGACGTGCCGCTCTGGTCCGTGAAGAGGCTGAGGCGCTTTCCTCCCGCTCCCGCTACGCGGAGCTTTACCGACGCCTGACCGGGCCGAAGGGACTTCCCCTGCGGGTCGTCCACAACGATGCCAAGCTCACCAACATCCTCTTCGACGCGGCTTCGGATGAGCCGCTGTGCATCATCGATCTGGATACCGTCATGCCGGGCCTGTCCGTCTGCGATTTCGGGGACGCTGTCCGCTTCGGGGCCTGCTCCTCTGCCGAGGACGAGCCGGATACCGATAAGGTCCGCTTCCTGCCGGAGCAGTATGAGGCTTACCGCAGGGGCTTCCTTGCGGGCTGCGGCGATACCCTCACGGAAGAGGAGCGGGAAATGCTTCCCTGCGGCGCCCTCCTGATCACCTATGAGCAGGCGCTGCGCTTCCTGACCGACTACCTGGAGGGGGACGTCTATTATCATACCGACCGCCCCGGGCAGAACCTGGACCGGGCAAGAGTACAGCTCCGGCTGTTAGCGGGGATGGAGGCGTATTTCCCGCCGGTCTGACAGGCGCGCCGCCTTCGTTCTCCGGCGGCGCGCAGCCCTTCGCATAAAAAAACAGGCGGTCTCCTTAGCGACAGCCACGTAAGGAAGTTTTTTATGTGGGTTACGGTGTAGCCCCCGAAAGGGGCTGCACCGTTTCCGCTTTTATGCGGATTGCTCATTGGGTCTGCTGTTACGGATCTCATCCATCAGCCGAAGGAGTTCTTGTTCTGTCGGGATATTTATGATTCCCGCTCCGGTAAAATAGATATCCACCTTCACGTGACAGTGACCGTCATATTTATCGTTGTTGTGGACTTCTATTCTTTGGATGAGTCTGTTCACAAGATCCCGGTTTAACTCTGTGATATCAGTACATTTCCGAAGTGTTTGCAGAAGAAGCCGAAGGTCAGTTGCTTTCTGCCTCATCTCGGCAAGCCTCTTTTCATCATCCAAAATCTGTACAGTCAGCGACTTCTGTTCTGATTCGTATACCCCAGCCATCTTGATATAGCGTTCATCAGAAATCTTCCCGGAAATATTGTCCTCATACAAACGGGAGATAATCCGGTCGATTTCGTCAATGCGCTTTTTCCCGTTCTGAACCGTTTGCTCTAATCGTGCCACTTCCTGTTTCTGTTCCTTATTGCTTTTCTGATCCATCAGGTACAGAAAAACGGGTTCAAATTCCTGAACAAATACCGCCAGATCCTGTATTGCCTTCAAAACGATCTTCTGCAATGAAAGCTCCCGAATATAGTGAACCTGACATTGCCCACGATTGCTCTTGTAATTCGAGCAGCGGTAATGCTCCTGATTCGGACTGAGGCTTTTTGCGGCGCAAAAGGAAAGCTTTGCACCGCAGTCAGCGCAATAGGCCAGCCCGGAAAACATCCCGATTCTGCCTGTAGCAGTAGGTCGGATACGATTTTCGCGGATTTCCTGTACACGGAGCCAGGTTTCTTCGGAAATGATTGCTTCCTGCGTGTTTGGAATGATCTGCCATTCGTCTTTTGGCTTGTAAACGGTTTTATGAACCTTATAGCTGACTGTCGTAGTCATAAAATTCACTGTACATCCGGTATATTGCCGATTTTCAAGAATGCCTACGACTGTGGCCTGATCCCATCTGAACGGATTGGCAAATTCCTTATGCCGAGCAGTTCTTCCTACAGATTGCTGGTATGCAGTCGGGATCAGAACCTGTTCCGATTCCAACTGTTTGGCAATCTGCATCGGACCTTTTCCACCAAGACACAAAGCGTAAATGTGTCTGACGATTTCCGCAGCTGTTGGGTCTATGATCCATTGTTTTGGATTATCCGGAGACTTCATATATCCGAACGGTACGGACGGAGAGATACGTTCCCCACGATTTGCTTTGGATTGCCATACCGCCCGGATTTTCTTTGAGGTCTGCGCAGCATACCATTCATTGAAAATATTGGAGAACGGCATGAGTTCTGTTCCAGTATTGCTGAATGTGTCCACATTTTCCTGAATTGCAATAAAGCGGATACCCAGCGTAGGATACTGAATCTCAAGATATTCACCTACTTCAAGATAGTTTCGTCCGAAGCGGGACAGGTCTTTCACAATGATTGTGGAGATCTTTCCTGCCTCTGCCATTTCCTGCATACGCTTAAAATCCGGACGGTCGAAGGTCGTACCGGAAATACCATCATCTACAAAGAATTCAGGGTGCAGATATCCGTTCTTCTTTGCGTACGCTGACAGTATATCCTTTTGAGAAAAAATATGTCAAGGTGTTTTTCTGCTTATTAACAATAAAGATACACCACCATATGTAACGCCCACAGGTATCGCTGAACCTGTGGGCGTTGTTTTCAGCTTGGGTATTCCACATCAAACACATAGGTGGCTT